>JAZNQW010000022.1:0-16092 GCA_045590435.1 Alphaproteobacteria bacterium
TTGGGAACCAAAAATCAAATTGGATGAAGGTTTAGACAAGACAATCGAATATTTCAAAACACAAATTAATTTATTTAAGAGGGCGATGTAAAATGAAAGTAGGAATTATCGGAACAGGTTATGTCGGTTTACCGACAGGGGTTGGTTTGGCAGAGCTTGGAAACGAAGTTATCTGCATTGATAGAGAACCTAAGAAAATTGAAGCTCTTCAAGCCGGAAAAATCACCTTATATGAAGATGGATTAGAAGATTTGTTTCATAAAAATGTTAAAGAAGGTCGCTTGCATTTTACAACATCTATGAAGGAAGGTGTTGAAAATGCAGATTTGGTAATCATTGCCGTCGGAACTCCGCCGCATCCGGTAACCAAAGAAGCCGATATGCAATACATATATGCTGCGGCAGAGGAATTGGCATCTTACTTAACCGATTATACTGTTGTGGCTACAAAATCTACGGTGCCGGTCGGAACAGGCGATAAAGTCGAATATATTATTCATGCGCAAAATCCGGAAGCAAATTTTGACGTAATATCTTTGCCGGAATTTTTGCGTGAAGGCTTTGCTATACATGATTTCTTTCATCCGGACCGTATCGTAATTGGCACAAATTCACAAAAGGCGGCGGAAATTATGCAAGAACTATATCAACCTTTTGCAACACAAACGGAGATACTTGTTGTATCACGCCGTTCCAGTGAAGCCATTAAATATGCGTCTAACGCATTTCTGGCTATGAAAATTCATTATATCAATGAAATTGCCGATTTTTGTGAACAGGCCGGCGCAGATATTCGCGAAGTGGCACAAGGAATGGGATTAGATCAACGTATCGGTCGCCGTTTTCTGAATGCCGGCTTAGGTTTTGGCGGCAGTTGTTTTCCCAAAGATACAATGGCAATGGCATATATGGGCCGTCAAGTCGGTACACCGATTGAATTAATTGAAACAACAATAGCCGGCAACAGTAGGCGCAAGATTAAAATGGCCGAACGAGTGTTACGCGCCGTTCAAGGTGCGTCAAATCCTAAAATTGCCGTTTGGGGGTTGGCGTTTAAAAACGGCACGGATGATTGCCGTCAAAGTCCGGCAATGGATATTATCAACGAATTGCTTAATCATCAAATGAATATAACGGCTTATGACCCGCAAGCTATGGCAAATGCGCGCCGTGAGTTGGGCAATCGCATATCCTATGCATCTGATATGTATGAAGCGCTTGATAATGCAGATGCTTTGGTTATTCTAACCGAATGGCCGGAATTTGCATCAGCGGATTTGGCGGTTGCAGCCAAACGTATGAAAACGAAAATTATTCTTGATTTCCGTAATATGCTGGATGGAGAGCAAGCCCTGAAGTTGGGGTTTGAATATGAATGTATCGGCAAAAAATATAATCGCTAAACGTAATTCGGCTTGTAAATTATCTCATAAAGCATAAATAAAATAGGATCATTATTTGTAGGAGAAATCAAATGAAGTTATTATATGTGAATGCTTGCGTGCGACCGGAATCGCGAACTAAAAAATTGGCGGATTATTTAATCAGCCACATAAAAGCTAAAGAAGTTATGGAATTAAATTTAGATGCGCTAGCATTACAACCTTTAAATGATGAGCGTTTGAATCGCCGCAGTCGTTTAATTGCCGAACAAGCCTATAGCCATAAAGAATTTGACGCGGCACGCGCTTTTGCTACGGCAGATGTCATTGTGATTGCCGCACCATATTGGGATATGTCATTTCCGGCGACACTAAAAGTTTTTATTGAAAATATAAACGTTAATAAAATTGTATTTAAATATTCACCGGAAGGGCAAATAATTCCGCAGTGTCAGGCACAAAAACTTTATTATGTGACCACCAAAGGCGGATATTTGTCTGATGATTTCGGTTTCAAATATATAGAGGCGTTGTGTCACAATTTATACGGTATTCAAAATGTAACACTGATTACAGCCGAAGGATTAGATATTCAAGGCAATAATGTATCGGAAATATTGGATAAGGCCAAACAACAAATAGATGCTTTATTTTAATCCGTTTTCTTTCATGAAATAAGTAATATATCGGCGCAAGTCTGAAATAATGCTTGCAAATACCATTAAATCATTTACAATAGACCTGATAAAAATATAACTTAAATACATATGATGAAGAAGATGACTCATGTCGCATTTTGTTACGATTTTGACGGCACGTTAGCCGCAGGTAACATGCAGGAATACGGATTTATGCAACGTTTGGGTATATCTCCGGAAGAATTTTGGCAGAAGTGTGGTGAACAAACCGCAAAATATGCCGCTGACAACAACCTTATCTACATGAAATGTATGCTTGAAGAGGCTAAGGCCCGCAAAATTGCGTTTCGTCGTGAAGATTTGGTGAATTGCGGTAAAGATATTCCTTTGTTTAAGGGAGTACAAGAGTGGTTTGACCGCATTAATGAGTATGCGCGCAAGAAAGGCATTTTAATCTCGCATTACTTGATTTCTTCAGGTTTGCAAGAAATTGCCGAAGGAACGTCGATTGCCGATAAATTTACGTGCATTTACGCCTCATCCTTTATTTATAATGAATACGGAGAGGCAGTATGGCCGGCGCGCGTGGTGAATTATACGAGCAAAACACAGTATTTGTTCCGTATCAACAAGGGCTGTTTGGACGTTTGCGATAACGTTGCCGTGAACAGCTTAATGCCTGAAGAAGAGCGTCCGGTGCCGTTTGACCACATGATTTATTTCGGCGACGGTGATACGGATGTGCCTTGTATGTCTATGATTAAGCGTTTGGGCGGATATTGTGTGGCGGTTTTTCAGCCCCGTAAACACGGCGCGAAAGACAAAGCAGCCAAATATATGCTCGACGGCCGCGTGCATTTGGTGGCACCGGCAGATTATTCGGCCGGTAAAAAGATTGATTGCTATGTGAAACAAGTGATTGATAAGTTAGCCGCTGATGCCAAATTGCGCAGTTTATCTTAAACAGAAAGCTCCTTGTCCAACCGACGACAAGGAGCTTTTGTTTTTTATAAGGTATGGCGAAGTTTTATTGTAGAGCTTCCCAAACCTCGTCAACATGACCGGCAACTTTAACTTTGCGCCACTCTTTAATTATTTGGCCTTTTTCATCCAAAATAAAAGTTGAGCGTTCGATACCCATATATTTGCGTCCATACATAGACTTTTCTTTCCAAACACCATATTTTTCAGCCAATTCATGATTAATATCCGCAACCAACATAAAGTTAAGGTTTTGTTTTTGCTGAAACTTCTGATGACTGGTAACACTATCGGGACTAACTCCGATAATATTAGCAAAAGAGAGTAGGCGATTCATATTATCTCGAAAATCACACGCTTCTTTTGTGCAACCGGAAGTATTGTCTTTGGGATAGAAATACAAAACCGTCTTTTTACCGATTAAATCTTTCTCGCCAAACGATATTTCTTTGCCGTCTTTATCTATTGCTTGCAGAATCATAACTTTCTCCTTTAATATAATCTTATTTGCATCATAAACATATAGAGGCAGATTTGCAATAAAAATCCCCCGCGGCCTGTTACGGCGGCGAGGGGTTATTGTTTAGTGTTTGCGATAATGATACTTCAAGAAGTGCTTGCGGCACATCTCATCCTTATCAAAGAAGGATATGATGAAATACAGAATATACACCGTAATGTAACTCAAGGCCACTATCAGAAGAATACCGCCTAAGCGATAGAAGTAGGCTTTACCTAAAGCATGAGGTCCGGATAGGTGTTCCCACGACCGAATTTCCGGCTCAAAGAACCAAAATGCCAAACCAAAATAAATGGTCATTGCAATGAGCATGAAGATAATCCCTATATATGGAAAGTCAAATGCAAACTTGGCAGACCAATGCGCATAAGCAACCTTTTGGCGGAATGTTAATTTCTGTTTTTCCATACGTTTTTAAGTTTATGTTTCACTTTTTGCATTTTCCGCAGAAACGTCCCATGTAGCGGAGTTTTGCCGGAACGCTACCACCATGGTAATCTCCGGTGTTATCAAAACCGATAATCCAACCGCAACCGGGCATATACGAACTGTTGTCAGCAAGATAAGAGCCCTCTAATATAGGTTCATTCATCTCCTTTAAATAAAGATTCAACCGATCAACAACCTTAGAAACACGACCGCAACAAAAAGGTTCATCCGGTAATCGGCTTTCATCAACATCTTTGTCGACATGCTTTTTACCCTCAATTTCCTTGAGTTCAAGATATCTCGGATCATTCTTGAACGGAAAAATTCCGATCGGGTTACCGAAATACCTTTTAGAGAACGGTAACCGGACTTTTTCGCCGTCAACTTCACACAGCACATCAAATTCATCACATTCATCAAGATTGGATGTATCCAAGTGCTCAGACTTAAATGCTTTAATATCTTTTTCACGCTGTTGGGTATCGGAAACAGATTTCTCCAACAACACCGCGCAAACCAAACTGTCACAATCAGCAATACTCATTTGCCCATCTGCAAAGTTTAAGCAGTAATTCATTATCTTATCGGCATTTATATCACCGGAAGTGTAAAGATATTTCCACTTTCTGAGCAGGGGTTCGCCACATTCATACAAATTTTGATTAATTTCTTTGAATTTGGCATATATTTGCTTAATTTCTTCTTCATTCGGAAAACGTCCTTCATATTGCTTCGCTATTTCTCGAATATCGTCGGGAAAATTTGACGTAAACAAGATGCTACGCAATAAAACAAGACCGTCTGCTACCTGTATGCCTCGAACATTGTCAAAAGGCTTTCCACGTTTTTTACGTGGCCGAAAAGGAATTTCGCATTCTTTACCCAGATAAGGCGAATAGAAACAAATAGTGTATGCCTCTTGCTCTTTCGGGCCATCCTTATAATAAACATACGGTAATTTTTCCGCTGGTTCCGGAAGCAAATCGGAGGAGCCATCATCTACCGGTACCAAAAACGGACCTTGCGGTTTTGAAACGTTAACGTGCAAAAAAGACCGAATAACGAGCAACAAAAGAACACCCCAACAAGCCCAAGTAACGTCTAATGTCCACACACATGTGATGAAGACTATTACTACAATAAACGCAAACAATATCTCTGAGAGATACAACTTGCAAAAAGCAATAACTTTTTTCATACCTTAATAATATTTAATTTAATGAATAATTTTTGTTATAATTATAAGTTTTCTGTTGCATACCATAAATAAAAAAACAATTGAAGTCAAGCGTTATGCATTGAAAAAAGGGCTTAAAAAACTTTCCGAACGGAGCCGAAGGCAAGGGTAAAGAATTATCTGCCTGATCAAATTTTTGCGTGTCATATTTAACATATTGATATATAAGTATAATTTAAAGTTATCCACAGGTTTATCCTCAGAATTATACACAGAATTTAAGTAACTTATCCACAGGTTGTCCATAGTTAATGCACAGCATAATCACAACTTTTCCACAAATTACTCCACCTTAAATTCACAGCTTATGCACAAAAAAATCCCCTTACACAAACCATGTAAGGGGATAAGCCATCTTAAAACTATTGAAAGTAATATTAAATACCGCGCGCTTGATTCAAACTGCGAATAATTTGATTTTGCTTTTTAGTATCAGTCGGCGTAATAACCTTGGCGCATTTATCATTAAGCGCTTTAATATCGGCCTCATTGGCGCCGGAATAAAATGCATTGGCCAAAGAAGTAATTTCATTATATCGATCATGTTTAATATTTGCACCGGAAGCATAGAAGCCGGCCGCTTTAACCATATTCGGATTTTCAACTTGTCCAAGCAAATTCATACAATAGACAACCTCTTCATCACCGGCGGTTAAAGCACTGTTCAGTTTAGATTTAACCGGCGGCTGCGGTTTTGGAGCCGGCTCGGCTTTTTTCGCCGGTTCAGATTTAACCGGTGCTTTTTTCTTTAAATCAACGGAAGCGGAAACATTACTTTCATTCTGCGCAATGGCTTGTGCCAGCTCTTTTTTCTGTATTGCAACCTTTTCTTCCAAATCCATGATTCTCTTTTCCATCTTTTGAATTTTTTGTTGCGCCTCTTTTAATTCATTTTCGGCAATACTTTGAGCTGTTTTTGTTTGTTTTAAAGCCTGCAATGCGGCCTCTTTATCTTTTAGCGCTTGCTCTACCGCCGCTTTGGCACGTTTTAATAGCTCTTGATCGGTATTACTGCTTTGTGCTGCTGAAGCAACCTTTTTTGCCGGCTCAGCCTTAATCGCAGGTTTTTCCTCTTTTGCCGGCGAATGAAGAGCTGCTTCTAAAACTTTGGTTACTGCTTCAACATTTTTACTTTGGGCAATTTTAAGGGGGCTCCAACCCTTCATATTTTCGGCGTTCATATCGGCACCATATTGAAGCAACAGGCGAGCCATATCGGCATTATTTGTTGCCACGGCATAATGCAACGGCGTGTTGCCTTGTTCGTTGGCCGCATTAACATCTTCGCCGCTTTGTAATAATATTTCAGTTTTAGCCAAATCTTTATCTTTAATGCTTTCAATCAGGTCTTGCACTGAAGCCTGAACCGGTAAAGCATATAAAAAAGTGAAAGCAAACAGCAAACTTTTTTTCATCACAATCTCCCTTATATTATTGCCACAGATAAACCTATAATAAACGCTTTTATTCTTTTTGCAAGCAAAAAAACGCGAAAGGGAAAGGGGGAAGATGAAGTTATTTTTGATTGGCTTCAAACTCTTTTTTCAGCGTTCGATCAAATAACGTTCGAATGGTTTCTTTAATGTCCGCTTCTTCAAAAATCACTTTATATAAAGCCTGACAAATCGGCATATCTATATTTTCGCGATCGGCGATGGCTTTCACGGCACGCAAAGTATCAACTCCCTCAGCCAATTTACCATAACGTTCTCCTTTAGAAAACATTTCGCCGAACATGCGATTGTGGCTGTTTTTTGAAAACAAAGTCGCCTCATAATCGCCCAAATGCGCCAAACCGTAGGCGGATGCGGGATTTCCCCCCTTAAATTGAATCAATCGTCCAACTTCAATCGGCGCCCGCGCCATGAGTGCTCCCTTAAGTCCGTACCAATCCAGTCCGTCTAAAATTCCGGCAGCCAAACCAATCACATTTTTCAGCGCCGCCCCAATCTGATTGCCGATAATATCGGTGCCGTAATAAAAACGAATAAGGTCACTTTGTAGCAACTTAATGGCATAATCCTGCGCCTCCGGTTCATAACTGTCAATGACCGCAGCCGACGGTACCTTGCGCATATAATCTTCTACATGTCCCGGTCCGCCAAGCGTTGTTACATGCACTTTTTGCGTCATTTCGCTTAAAAAGACATTTGCCAAAATTTCTGCTGTCGGCTCTTCCAAGCCTTTCATTGCCAGTAAAAAAGTTTTGCCGGTCACCGGATAGCTGTTGATTTGTTTTGCCAGTTTGCGCAAATTTTGACAACTGATAGAGATGATAATGAAATCATTTTGCAAAGCCTCAGCTATATCCGAGGTTAAAAGCATATTATCACTCAAACTGAGATACTCATTGCGACGGGTGCTTTTCAGCTCATTATATGCGGCAGATTCGGCTCTTCCATACATTAAAACGCTGTCAATATCGCAATAGTTGGCGGCATACCAACCCAAAAATGTTCCCCAGCGCCCGCAGCCGATAACCGAAATCTGTTTCATGTGACACCTCGCATATGTTAATTGATGATGCCCATAGTATTGCTTAAATACGCACCCAAAGCAATCAAAACAATGAATAATACACAGCAATCTGTAACGGCGCAAAACAAAAATGCGGCAGATAACTCATCTGCCGCATTTTTGGTGTTCAACAATAGGATCTTATTAGAACTCATACTTAATACTGAACATACCGGTATGATCTTGGTAATGCGAACGATATTTACCTTCATATCCCAAAGTTGCCGAGAATTTATCGGTGATATATGCCGCAACATTAGCATTAACCTCCGTACCGAAACGATTCAATCTTTTGCCGTTTACCATATAGCTTGCGCCGTTTGGAAGTCCGACCGTGGCCTTATCCTCGTCACTCACAAAATCATACGTTACGCCCACATAAAGTTCCGGCTTAAACATACCGAAACGATAACTTGTCCGAACGCCGAACACGCCGCGCAATAAGTCCATATCTTTGCCCGCAACCTGTTGACCGATACTGTCTTTATAGCCATGACGCTTGATATAGTAATATCTTGCACCAATTTCCGGCGTTAAATATTTGAAGTCATAACCGGTTATTGCCTGCAAGCTATATACACCAGCGCTATATCTATCGTGAATCTTCATCCCTAATGCAAACTTGTTTTCGTCATAGCTTGCTCGGCCATACGCGGCAACCGCATTCACAAACCAGTTGCTTAAGCGATATTCGCCATACGCAAAACCCATCAACGTTTCAACATCCGTATCGCGGCGGAACGCATCAATATCGTCTTTTTCATATTGTAAGCCAACACCGATTTTAATGGTTCCAAAATCTTTATCCATACCGACAATAACGCCTTTTTTCTTCACATCAAAGCCTTTAATGCTTTTATGGCTGTCCAGTTTAGACTTACCATAATAGCCTTTGCCCCAAAGTGAAACGCCGCTCAACTCGTCGCCGGAAGAAAGACCGCCGTTTTCATAACCGGCCAAGTGACTACCGACATCAAGCATCAACTGGTCAGAAATACCCACCATTGTTTCTTGTGTGCTTGGCGCTTCATCCGGCATAATAGTCGATAATGTGGCGCTCAGTTCTTGCGGATTATTTTGGGCTAAATCTGCCAACGCATTTGCCACTTCAGCCGCAATGGTGCCCTCGGCAAACTTTGCACCGTCAACCCAAGCGGATGCAGCCTCAGCTTCTGCTTCCGTACCGCCGGCCTCTTCAACAACATCTTCGGCTGTTTTAACAAGACTGATTTTATATAAACCGTTTTTATCGGCTTTTTCGAAGTGATACATTGTGTTGTCATACACATCATTAAAGTTATTGAAATCGGTATTATCGGCTGTCAGCAGTTTTATTGTTTTATCTTCGCCAATTTTCACAATACCTTGCGCCAAGGTTGCTTTAAGCTGAGCACCGTTTTCAACCGTTATATTTTCGGCGGTTAATGAGCCATAATCTTCAAGGCTGTTCACCGTTAAAACCAATGAAGAGTCTGCGGCAAAGGCAATATTTTTGGTATTTACCACTGATGTACCGATTTCGAGCGTGGTGTTTGCCACATTAACATCGCCATTATAAATGTTATTATAAAGGTGCATTGTGCCGGTGCCATCGCCGGTGATGTTAACTTTATAACGGGTTGTAACTTCTTCGCTTGTTTCCGGATCTGTTGTGGTGGCTTCAACGCCGTTGATATTGTCATACATAAAGATTTCGCCGTTGTTATCGGCCTCAAATGTTAAAGTGGCATCAGCGGAATTTACCCAAATCGCTTGATCATCTTTTTCGTCGCCAACTTGTACATAGTTGCCTTGAAATGTTGATGTACCATTATCAGCGATAATGTTCAAAGATTTATTCGTCCAAATCGCGCCGCCTTGCGCTGTGCCGGTTTCAGATTTGGCATAGTTACTGTAAAAATTGGAATTAACAATTCCGCCGTTTAAATTACCTTCTTCATCTATGGTACCTATTATAGCAAGTTCGTGATAAATAGCTCCACCCATTGCTTTTGTATCTATAGTACTAACATAGTTTGCCACGAAATCTCCATCTAAATGCTTAACATTTGTTTGAGGCGACCAGCGAATAGCAATAGCACCGCCGCTGGCCGATCCGCCACTCACTGGTACAACAGCTGAATTTGCTATGAATTTTCCTGAAATAACGCCAATATCAGTTGGTTCTGCGTCTGACCCATAAGCATCTAATGCCCCTCCTACAATATCAATGGCTCTTGCGTCTGTTACATTATTTCCTATAAAATTACCTATTATACTGTCAGCTTTACTATAGCCAAGCCGCATTGCGCCACCGTGAGCTTGATCAGTGCGGTTGTTAATGAAGTTGCCTGATATATTTTGAAGAGTCGCAGATTGTATTGCTACTGCGCCGGTGCGAATACCTTCTGCCTTATTATCAATGAAATTACCCGAAATATTTTGAGCCACTCCATGGTTACAAAGAGTAATAGCGGCACCACCCCGCCCCCAAGCACCGTAAAGAATTGTGTTTCCTAAAAAATCAACATCAATATCATGTGCCAAACCTGAGGTAGTAACACCAATAATTCCATACGAGGTATATGTCTGCCTTACAAATCCGTATGCATAGGAATTTTCAAAAGGAAAATCTTCTGAAGCTCCGTCAGGATAATTTGTTGTTACTCTCACATAATCATCTGGTGTAGTATATCTGTATATATAATACTCTGTATCTGAATTACTGTTTACAAATCTGATTGCGCCATCTGTGTATAGTAAATTCCCAGCTTCATCTTCATGATGAATACTATCACTAGCTTGCCGCATATCATCTGCCCAAGTATATTTATCAAGAACACTGGCATCACTTTTCTCCCAGACAATAGAGCCTCTTGATAATTCTGTGAGGTCAATATCTGCCCTTGCCGGAGTGGCGCTCATAACGCCCAGTGCAAACAGGCCGCAATCAATTAAAAAACATTTTTTCAAAACAGATTTATATTGTCTGGTTAAAAGCCCTAAGGCCGAACGTGTATATTGCATTGTCCAATTCCTTATAATGTTATAACAAATATATAAAAAAACCACCTAAAATAAAGGCGGCAGGGGAGTTGAACAATCATGTTATGTGAAATGACTCTTTCAGCCTTTAGGGCTTTTTCAAGGATAGTTGCCCTCGGACATACGCTGAAAGCTCCCCGACCATGTCGGGGATATAATTATTCCGGTGTTATATCCAACACCGCACATAACACGAGCCGTTCAAAGCTCCGAATACGCCTTTTTCGCGTATCTGATTTGGAATATATAATAAACTTAGCAAAAAGTAAAGATTGTTTATGAAAAAAAGATAATATTTTACATAAGTTATTGTATTTTTGTTTTTTTACACATAACTGTTCGTTGACGCTGTATGAAAACAATGAAACTCCACCGGCTGAAACCGGTAGCTTTCTCATTATGATGGCATAAAAAGTTTGTTAACCGCGGTTTTTGTGTAATTGACTGCGCACGGTTTGTACGTAATTATAGTTTCTGAACGAATCATAAGCCATATCGAAGCTATCGGCACCATATATATAAAACACCTTGTTGGCCACGTTTTTTATGGCTGAATCAATGGTTTCAAATGCGGTGTTGTAGTCATCATCAAAATTATTTTTTTTGCGCTTTTGCATAATATCATGATAAGCACTGATGGCTTCAATGGTTTTGTTGGCGTAATCAGACTTGTCTTTTTGTTCAAACAAGTGCATAATTTTGACCGTTGTTTGATAAAAACACTTATTAATTAATATGTTACGTTGTTTTTTGTTATTCCCGTCAACAATCATTTTAACAAATGCTCCGACTTATATAAACCTTTCTTATTTCAGTTTTGAGCGCAAATCAGCAATTAAACCGTCAATACCGTTCGGCGATTTTTGAATATAACTGGTATATTCACTACGCGAGGTTTGTGCCAAACTCACATTTTCAATGATAATATCAACAATGCGCATCTGGCCGTTTGTTTCTTTAATACGCCATTTAACCTGCGCCGGCGCACCTTCTTCCATCGGTACTTGTGTGTTCACAAAAATCTGATCCGCTGATTTAGACGTTTCCGTGCCCAAAAATTCAAAATGTTTGCCTTTGAATTCATCAAAACGTGCCGACCATGTTTGAATATTGAGTTTGCGATACACATCAATAAAGTTTTTACGCTGTTGCGGGGTGGCCGTGCGCCAATAACGCCCCAATACAAACTTACCGATAAAGTCTAAATCCAAATCTTGATTAAACAGTTTGGTAAAACGAGCATTTTTTTCAGCCGCCGAAACATTGGAATTAACCAGTTCTTCAATGCCTTGTTGTGTCACATTTTTGATGAAATTCTCGGCTTTTGCGGCATCAATGGCGTGTGCCTGTGTGCTGAACATCAATAAACCTAAAACAAGTGCTAAAAATTTTTTCATTGTCCAAGTCCTTTCTTATTTATTCGTCCTCAAATTCTTCATCAAAATCAAAGTCATAACTGGCCGGTTCGGCATTTTTATCGGCGCAAACGTTGAGTTTAAGGCGATTTTGCATATACGCCGATTTAATAGTTGTATACGCATCAACCGAATTTGCCGTCAAATTATCCAAAAGTTCCAGATTTTTCTCGCGCAGGCTGACAAAGCCAAGGGCAGATAAACCATAATAAAACGAATATCGCTCCCAGTCTTTGCCGAAGCTGGCGTAATAATTTGCCCAATAAAGCGGATCAGCGGCGTTATCTCCGGCTAAACCGACAGTGGCACGCGGTGTAGATGGTCCGAAAATCGGCAACACGACAAACGGCCCGTCCGGCATGCACCAAGCGGCAAGTGTTTCATCCAATCCTGTTCGTTTTTTGCTTAACCCCCAACCCGATGCCACATCAAATGTGCCAAGCAGTCCGAGCGTTGAGTTAATTAAAAAGCGGCCGGTTGAAACGCCGGTATCTTTTAAATTTCCCTGCAATGTATGGTTAATCATTGAGGCCGGCTCTTTCAAATTTTCAAAAAAGTTGCGCACACGCTCGCGAATAAAATCCGTTGTTACGGCGCGATATCCTTTGGCCACCGGTTTTAATACATAGTCATCAACGCCGGTATTAAAACTAAACATGGCGCGGTTATAGCTTTCCAAAGCCGAATGATCATCTTCTGCTCGAGCCGCAGTTGCATTCATCAGCATAGTGGCCGCTATAAGCGCCGTCAGTGTATATTTTTTACTCATTCCTTCACCTTAATTTTCCCATAATATATAAGCAAATGAAATATAAATCAACCATAAAAACGCCTTAATAGGTATTTTAAATTTATTTTTAAGAAAAATCACGATTTTTCAATCAATTCATCTACAAATTGCGGAAGGGTTGTGCCGGCCGGTCCCGTAATATGGCGGTCAAACATATAGTTGTTTGATGTGGTTTCAAGGTTAAATTCTATGGTTTTTGCACCGGCAAATTTGGCAATTTGCACAAATCCGGCGGCCGGATAAACAACGCCAGATGTGCCGACCGATAAAAATAAATCACAGCCGGCTAAAAGGCGATCAACTTGATCCATATAAAGCAAATTTTCGCCAAAAAATACAATGTTAGGCTTAAGCATACCGGCAATTCCGCATTGTTCGCACTTATCCTCCGAACTCACATCACTCCATGTTTCAAACACATGACCGCAATTTAAGCAAACAATCTGATTAATTTGTCCGTGAATGTGGTAAATATTTGTATTGCCGGCTTTTTCGTGCAATGTATCGACATTTTGTGTTACTACGCTGATATTGGCCGGATATTCTTTTTGCAATTTTGTGATGGCCAAATGCGCCGCATTGGGCTTGGCGGCAAACAATTCCGGTCGCATTTCATTATAGAACTGATGCACGTAGTCCGGATTGCGAAAATAAGCCTCAATTGTAGCCACATCTTCCACACGATGGTTATTCCATAATCCGTCGGCACTTCTGAATGTTGCCAGACCGGATTCGGCCGAAATACCGGCACCGCTTAAAATTACAATGTTTTTATATTTTTCAGCCATTTATTATATCTTCGTAAAGTTTTCGGTTTGAAGTTTGCTTGGTTTTAGCTTGCTGCATGGTTCTGCAATATTCTTGGCGTTTCTGATATAATGAATCAATTTGTAAAAGCAACAGATTTGGCGTGTTCAAATCCTCATCTTTAATCACATCAGCAAATCCATAGCTTTTAAATGACATAGCATTCAGGCTTTGTTCACCTCGGCTTGATTTAGATGGTAACGGCACCAGAAGCATCGGCTTTTTTAAGCTCAGCAGTTCAAAAATAGCATTTGAGCCGGCTCTGGAAATAACCACATCACTGAGAGCCATCAAATCTTTGAATTCTTTATCAACAAACTCATATTGCACATAACCTTCGCGCTCTATATCACTCTTTTGTCCTTTACCACAAATATGAATAATCTGATATTTCTCCAACAGGGCATCCAAATTTATGCGCACCGCCGCATTAATGCTTTGCGCTCCAAGCGAGCCGCCAACAAACATAATTACCGGCTTTTTGTTGTTAAATCCGCACATTTTAAGAGCTTCTTCGGCATTACCATTTTCTAAGCGGCTGGAAAGAACCGGTCCTATATAACGCACTTTGGAACGATATTTCGGGTTAACATAGTTTTGCGTATCCGGAAAAGTGGTGAAAAAAGTGCTCACAAACGGTAAAGACATTTTATTAGCAAGCCCCGGTGTAATGTCTGATTCGTGCATAAAAATCTTAAGGCAACGGTTTAAATATCCCCCCATAACCACCGGAAAAGAAACAAAACCTCCTTTGGAAAAAATAATGTCAGGTTTTTCGCGACGAATAATGCGATAAGCCTGCCAAATACCCACCGGCACGCGCATGGCATCTTTCATATTCTCAACCGAAAAATAACGGCGGAGCTTGCCGGTTTCAATGGCATAATATTTTACCCCGTCAATGCGCCCGACCAGTTCTTTTTCAATACCGGTTTTCGAACCGATGTATATAACTTGCCAATCGTTTTGCAAAAACAGCGGAATAAGGCTTAAATTCAATGTTACATGGCCGCCCGAGCCACCGCCGGTAAAAAGTATTTTTTTCATTTTACGAGACCTTTTCTTCTGAGTTGTCGTTTTGTTCCAGTAATAGCGCCGGCGCGTCCGTTTCATAGTCCAAGTTAATCAGTTTAGCAGTTTGCGCACCATAATCCTTTATTTTGTTTGCAATCGAAATGGCATTACCTTTGCCGGTTGAAAGTTTAGAGATGGCTTGTTCATAGTTTTTACGTGCCTGCGACAGAGCCGCATCAATTTTATTCATATCTTCCACAAAATTGGCCAACTTATCATATAACGAGCCGCCCAGCCGCGCAATTTCCTGCACATGTTTGTTGCGTTTTTCGAGCTTCCACAAATTTTCAACCGTCCGCAAAATCGGAAGCAAAGACGACGGTGTAGTCAGCGCAATATTCTTTTTATAGGCATAATCATAAAGCGTGGCATCTTGCTTAATTGCCGCGACAAAGGCACTTTCAATCGGAATAAAAATGACCACATAATCAAGCGATTCCTCTTTAAGCAACTTTTGGTATTCTTTAGCCGAAAGCTCATCTATATGATTTTTAATACATTGAATATGCTTTTGCAAAGCAATAGCCTTTTCGGTTTCATCAGAGGCATTCACATAAACCATATAATCATTAAGCGAAACTTTAGAATCAACCACCACGCCGCGATTGTTCGGTAATTTAACAATTACATCCGGCCGCAAATTTTGATGATCTTCGGTTTTGAAATTTTGTTGCAGGTAATAGTCTACATTTTCTTGCAGTCCGGCCACTTCCAAAAGTCGAGCCAACTCCAATTCGCCCCAGTCGCCTTGCATTTTTTTGCTACCGCGCAAGGCGTTTGTCAGGTTTTGCGCGTCTTGGCTCAAATTTTGGTTAAGATGCAATAAGTTTTTGAATTGTTCGTCAAAACTGGACTTGTTTTTTATATTTTCGGTATTGGCCCGTGCCACTTCTTCTTTGAAGGATTGTAATTGTTCTTTAAACGGGTTCAAAAGATTGCCGAGCGCCGCCGATTGATTTTGATTAATTTGTTGAGACTGCCGTTGCAAAATTTCATTGGAAATATCGCGGAATTTGAGTGCCATTTCATTTTTGCTTTGTTCAATATAATTAATTTTTTCCTCCATATAGCGGTGCTGAGCGCTGATTTCGGTTTTTAAGCGCATATTTTCAGCAGTTAAGCCGTTATTCACTTCTAAAAGCTGCCGATTTTGCAAGGTGAGGACATCCTGTTGTTGCAGTAATGCTTGCGTTAAAGCGGCTTTATGTGCATTTTTAAGCACAAAAACCAATAGCAGAATACTTAAAATCAAAACAAAAATTGCGACGCCAATGGCAC
>JAZNQW010000023.1:0-2110 GCA_045590435.1 Alphaproteobacteria bacterium
CCGGGAACCAACAGGAAATGGTCGGGCACAATCTTACGAACTTCCTTAAACCATTCGGCTTTCGTGGCACCGACAACGAACATCATCTGTTCGGCATTCGGACGATCAGGCAGAGGTTCCCATGAGCTGGCGATGCGTAAGACTTCTTCAAAAACGAAGGTTTTGTCGGCAGTCAGAGTTTGCTGAAAATCCTCACTTCCTTTGTTGGAAGTCAGTGCTAACAAAATTGTCCACTTACCTTCATGTTGTAAGAAAGGTTCAACGCTGTCATATCCCATATATGGGGCAACCGTAACCGCGTCTGCCTGCAGGCTTTCAAAAGCGGCGCGGGCGTAACATGCGGAAGTATTACCGATATCAGCACGCTTAGCATCCAAGATTACCAGCATTTCGGGGTATTTCTCCTTGATATAGCGCACTGTGTCACGAAGAGCCGTTATACCGGCAATGCCATAACATTCATAGAATGCGGAGTTAAGTTTATAACCGATAGCATAGGCCGCAGTGGCTTCAATGATAGCCTTGTTGAAGCGCATTATGGCCAACTGAACATCAGGAAACTGAACATTCGGTGGAAACTTACTGTAATCGCTGTCCAATCCGACAATCAAAAACGATCTCTTTTCTGCAATTTGTTGCACAATTTGTAAATAATTCATACGCCTAATAGTATTAAATGAAAAAATTAATTATAAAAAACACAAGTCAGGACAATAGCCGTATTTCGGTAAATGTCAAGTTTTTTTATTGACAAAGCAAAAGAAATCAATAAATTGAAGACACATTTTTTTACAATTAATCTGAATTATTAATTTTAATCTGTGCTAAAGGACACAGTATTTTATGATTATGAAAGAAATTGCGCAAATTTTATTGAAAATCGGTGCTGTTCAGCTTTCACCGAACGAACCGTTTACTTGGGCTTCGGGTTTGAAATCGCCCATTTATTGTGACAATCGCAAGGTGCTTTCACATGTGCGCGAACGTAATGAGATTGTTGATGCGTTGGTCAAAAACGCCGGAACGTTTAAACCTGATGCCATTGTCGGGGTTGCCACGGGGGCTGATTCGTGGGGCGCTTATGTGTCGGTTTGGAGCGGTTATTCATACTACGGCTTGCCGTTTGCGTATGTGCGTTCAAAAGCAAAGGATCATGGTTTAGGCAACCAGATTGAGGGTGATTTACCGGAGGGTTGCAGTGTTGTGGTGGTTGAAGATTTGATTTCGACCGGCGCGTCTTCGCTGAAAGCCGTGCAAGCCCTACGTGAAGCAGGTTTCAATGTGCTTGGTATGGTGGCAATTTTTACCTACCAGTTTCCCGAAGCCGAAGAGGCTTTCCGGAAAGCAGATGTGTCACTGATCACCGCCACAAACTACACCGAACTGGTTGAAGTGGCGCACGCCCAAGGGTTGTTTGGTGCGCCTGAAATGGAACTTCTGAGTGCATGGCGCAAAGATCACGAAAATTGGGGTAAATAAAAATTTATTTTTCCATGTCAATCCGTTAAAGCAGGTAAGGCTGTTTTGGCGGATTTTTTTATGGCGTATTTACAAATAAATATAAACCTAATTTTAATCTTTTTAATGTATTTTATGGGCAGAATGACTAGAAGTGTCGAGGAAATATGAAGAAAATATATCAAATTTTGAGCTTATGCGGTATGGTGTTATTAACCGGCTGTCTAGGTGATGCGCAATATCCGACAGAAGCAATGTATGGCTTATCGCCGCATTGTCGGCGTGAAACTTCGGTGGCAGTTTACACCAAGGATGGAATGTCTACTTATCCGGGGTGCGTGGAATATGAAATGATGCCGGTTGATCGTGATTATCCGGATGTGCCGAACAACAAATATCACCCGAATCAAGTGATTATGGAAAATCTGAACACGCGCGTTTTGGCTTATTGTCGCGGCAGTGAAGAGGAAATCGACTCATGTGTGGAAACACTTGAAGCTTCTTGTTATACACGCTTAAGGGAAGTGCCTTATCTGACGGCAGATAAAGATTTTCTGAAACGCGGCACATATCCGACACGGCGCTGGCGTGAAGGTGAAAAGGTTCCGAGGTGGTAAAAAATGTTGGCCCGGGTAAGTCGGATCGTAGCCAT
>JAZNQW010000024.1:0-6929 GCA_045590435.1 Alphaproteobacteria bacterium
CGCAAATCCAACCTTCACCTTTATCCTCAGAATATTTGTATTCCAAAGAACAAGGTACATCCGTTTTGGTTTGGTTTTCACAATAACCTTTCGGTAAGAAACACACATCGGCGCGTGCATCTCCAATTGTTGAAAGGCTGAAAACAAAGCAACAGAGGCCTATTTTGGCAATCTGTTTAATTACAAAATTTAAAGACATGACAAACCTCTTATGGTATACCTATAGTTGATTTATTGTAACATACTTTTTATTATAAGTATATTAAATTTTTGTGACAAATTGCAATTATACATATCTGAATTTTTTATGTATTTCGAGGCCCAAAAACATAATTTGAATTGACTTTGAAAGAATTTTTTTATACATTAAAACAAGTTTGAATATCATTTAAATAAGTATTTATCATTTAAAATCCGTTGCCACAGGACAGCGATTAACTCTTTGTTTATGATGGAAATATGGAATGTTTGCAGCCATTACTGCCAACTGGCCAGCTTGGTATTGCACACCAATGAGGCGGTTGTCTGGCCATTGTTGTTGCTTGCAATTTTTCGGTTGTTTTTCAGTAGTGATAAGCTGTTTAAGTTTAGTTTTGCTTTTAGAAATCGATGGATGCAACGCGTTTGCCGCTTAATGATAGTGGCTGTTGTGATTTGGGAACTGATCGCCATTTATCAGGGGTTGCCAACATATGTTGCCGACACAAATATCTGGCTGTTAGGTGCGCTCTCTTTGGCGTTGTTTTTCCTGGGCGTCTGGATGTTTTGGTGGCTGGTTGACGCAGCATGGTTAATTGTATTGCTGATATTTGGCACCATAAAAAGGTTTTTCTCTTGGTTGTGGTAACTTTTATCACAAATAAATCCGCCGAACTTGTGCAGTTTGGCGGATTTTGCTATAATTTCGTTATAATAATGGTTATAATTTGTAAAAAACTGTTTAATTGAGTAAGATGTATTCAATATTATTCTCGGTGGCATTCAAAACTTTAATATGTACGCCGTTAATATTGATAATGTGCTGAGATTTTGGAAAAGCATAAATTTTATCTACTCTGCCGACTGTGTAGTCAACGTAAATAAATTCCATATTATCTTCCGTTAGGCCATTATATTTAACTTCATATTTAATCTGAGGGGCCGATTCGGTATGTTTTATATCAGTGGTTTTGATAACGCGCAAATTTTTTGGTTCAAGCGAGGTTATTTCTTCTGAAACCAATAATTCACCGCGGTAGTATAGACCGATGTTGTGCATGATTTGACCGTTCTGGTCAGTAAGCATTAAGCGACCATCACGTTCCGGTTCAAATACCAAAAAATATTGGCCGTTTATGTTAACGTCGCCGATTGGTGTTAAAACCTGACCTTTAGATAAGTAAATAGTGCTATGGCCACTGGTTAATTCACCGGTGCCATTGGCTTCATAATGTTCTCCCAGATTTGAAGTTTCGATATTATAAGTTTCCAAATCAACCATACGTTGTCCGACATCAGCTGAAATGGGAACATTGCGCGGATATTCATGGGTTAAACGGGTTTGGATTTGGCTGACTGATTCCGAATAATTAATATGATTACCCCCGTACCAATTAATCGGATAAGTTTTAAACGTACGCAAATTATTGAGCCAGTAATTTTCATGGTTACGTTCCACCAAAGTATGCATTTTAGCTGCAATGCTATCACTGGTGGCGCTTATGTCGTTCACGAATCTGTTCGGATCATAATAAAAGCGTCCGCAAATCAACATTGGTAAAGATAAAGCAAGTAAAAGTATTTTTTTCATGGTAAGCTCTTTTTAAAGTTTGCAATATATATTATTTATACGTATAACAGAAATTTGGTAAATAAAGTTATAACGAAAGTAAAAAAATGAGTAATAATGCCGGAACATGCAAAATTGTTAAGTTTGAACCTGTTGAAGAGATTGATGAACAACTGTCGCTGTTTGCCGAAGAATTTTTTGAAGTGGTGACAAATGATTATACTGATGATGGCAAAGAACAGTTGGTCGGTTATATGCGCCAAGAAATGACGCAGGAAGATTTACGGCGTGCGGCACAACAATGGCAGATTGCATTGCCGCCTTATCAAACAGAAATTATCAGCAGTAATGATTGGTTGTGTGAAAACGTGATTAAATTTGCGCCGGTGGAAGTGGCAGAATTTTTAGTTTACGGTGTGCATGAAAAAAATGTAGATACACAAGGCAAAATCGGCGTTAAAGTTTATGCCGCCACGGCATTCGGTTCAGAACATCAAACTACTAAAGCCTGTTTACAGGGTATTTCGGACATAAAACGGTTAAATAAAATGCCGCAAAAATTGCTTGATGTTGGCACCGGCTCGGGTATTTTAGCCATTGCGGCAGCCAAACTTTGGCCAAACATTAAAATAGTGGCGGTTGATATTGATAACGAATCGGTTTTAGTGGCTCGGCAAAATGCAATAGATAATAATGTTCAGGCGCAAATAGATGTGGCATTGAGTAACGGTTATCAATCGGAAAATGTGAAACAAAATGCGCCTTATGATGTGATTTTAGCCAATATTTTGGCTCGACCGCTGATTGAAATGGCTCCGGATATGGCTAATAGTTTGAAAAAAGGCGGTTTTGCCGTTATTTCAGGTTTTATTGCTGATCAAGTAGATTGGGTGATTGGCGAGCATGAAAAATGTGGTTTGCACTGCAAAAAAATATATCAGGAAGATGATTGGTGTGCTGCTTTGTTGGAGAAGTAATATGACTTTAGATGAAATAAAACGTAAGTTGATAGAAGAAAATTTAGATGCTTATATTGTTCCGCATGGTAATCGTTTTTTAGGACAAGATGTTTTGCCGCAAGAGCACAAATTGAAGCATTTATGCGGTTTTTCCGGTTCGGCAGGCACACTTGTAATTAGTCGACAAAATGTGTTTTTACTGGTGGATGGGCGCTATGAATTGCAGGCGGCGGCTGAAGTTGATGTGGCACAAGTTAGTATAATACATCAGGTTCCACATATGAACAATATTTGCCAGTTGTTATGTGAGCAAGGTTTATTATGTGTGGGGTATGATGCTTGGTGTTTCAGTGCGGCAGATATGGAAAATGCTGTGCGTCGTTATAAAAATTTGCGATTTATTGATGTGGGAGATTGGGTACAAATTGAAAAACCGAAAGAGGTTGAATTAATGACGCGTGATATTCGGTTTACCGGCTTGTCTCGTCAAGAAAAGTACCAAATTGTGGCGCAACAGTTAATCGAATCACAAGCCGATTATTTTTTATTAACCTCAGCGGATAGTGTGTCATGGCTTTTAAATATATATACGCATGATTTATCTTATACGCCGGTGGTGCGTGCTTTTGCACTAATTTCCCAAAAAGGTGAAGTTGTGCTTTTTGCTGAAAATTTAAAAGAATCTAATGCTGATATTAAAATTAAAGGTTGGCGAGATTTAGAAGATTTTCTGCAGAATGCCCAAGGTTGCACAATTTTGTATGATGCGTATGCAACTCCGGAAAAAATAAAACAATTGGTGGCGTCGGAAGCACGTTTGGCTAAAAGCCAGGATATCTGTCGTCTTTTGAAGGCTGAGAAAAATCCGACTGAATTGCAAGGCATGATTAATTGTCACATTCGTGATGGTGTGGCGCTTGTGAAATTATTTTACTGGCTTGAACAAAATTGGGCCGATCAAACAGAGCTTGATATAGTGGAAAAATTACACCAACTGCGGCGGGAACAGGCATATTTTGTGTCGGAAAGTTTTGCCACTATTGCCGGTTTTGGCAGTAACGGCGCTATTGTTCATTATCAGCCGAGCAAAAAAAACAATAAAAAATTAGAGGCTGGTAACTTGTTGTTGCTAGATAGCGGGGGGCAATATTTGGATGGCACGACAGATGTGACCAGAACGATTGTTATCGGCACGCCTTCGGCGGAGATGATTGCTGATTTTACTTTGGTTTTGAAGGCGCATATTGCTTTGGCAACAGCACGTTTTCCAGAGGGCGTCGGTGGGGTTAAACTTGATGTTTTGGCGCGTGCACCAATGTGGCAAAAGGGGCTTGATTATAAGCATGGCACGGGACATGGTGTGGCCTGTTTCGGTAATGTGCATGAAGGACCGCTTAGTATTTCTTCCGGCGGTTCAAGTTATGGTTTGAAAGTCGGTATGGTTACTTCAGATGAACCAGGAATTTATAAAGAAAACGCCTACGGTATTCGTATTGAAAACTTGCTTTACACGCGTTTAGCCGAAGGAATATCGGCGACTGATCAGCGATTTTTGGAGTTTGCCGTTTTAACCAAAATGCCTATTGATAAGCGACTGGTTGATAAATATTTATTGAGTGACAGAGAGTTGGCATGGTTGAATGCTTATCATCAAACGGTATAGTCCGATTTAGCATGGTATTTGACGGAAACAGAAAAATCTTGGTTGAAGGATGCTTGCTCTCCGCTATAATTTTAAGGAGAGAAAATGCTTAGATTGATTTATTTTGTTTGTGTTGTTTTTATCGGTTTGGTTGGCAGCGCTCGGGCGCAATATTTAGATTCTTCTGGAAGCAATGCTTTTATTAATCAATATGTGAGTGAAAATGAAGATAATTGGAATAAGTCAATTATTTTTGTTTTTTACAGTAATCAGATGTGCGGCACATGTGCCAGAACAATGGGTATGATTTATAATGTTTATATGCAAAATTACAGTAATGAATACAGTTATTTTGAAATTAACTATAGTAATGAAGATGAATACCAATTTCGCATGGATTATGATTTGATGACGCCGTTGTCGATTGTTTTGGTTAAGGTTAATGACGGTATGGCGCGTGATTATTATAAAATAGATAATCCGCAGTTTTGGTCGGTTGATGCTAACTTTTTTAATAATCGTCTGACAACGCTCATCAATAACTTTTTTAATTAGCCGAAAATATTATCTAATTTTTTACCAATTCGGGCGTAATATGCCAAGTTATACGAGTGTCTGAAGGGAAAAATTAGATTTATGAGCCAAAAAATAAAATATATTTCACGCTTGAAAGACGAATTTGATACGGTTATCTGCGGCGTTAACGGTGTTATTGCCGATGGTATGCAACTTAATGCTGCCTCATTAGAGGCTTTAATTAAAATGTATCAAAGCGGTAAGCGTGTGATGTTGGCCTCTAATTTAGGTTTACGCGTCAGCGAATTATTCGATTTGTTGAAAGCCGCCGGGGTGCCGATGAATATTTTTTATGCCATGATTACGGCCGGAGAAATTGCACATTTCTATTTGCAAAATACCGCTTCATTGGGACGTTTTTACTATAATTCGGCATCTGTACCATCGAAAGTTATGCGCGGTCTTAATTATCGTGAAACGCAATTGATTGATAAGGCCGACTTTATTCTGGCCGAAACAGGTGTTGATGGTTTTAATGTTGAGGCTCAGATGCCTGTTTTGGAACAAGCATTACAGAAAAATATACCGTTGATTTGTGTCGGTAATGACACGTCCGTTATGGGAGGTGATGGACGGGTATATGCCGGTGCCGGTGCTGTGGCCGAGCAATATGCTTTGCTGGGTGGTAAGGTACTGCCTTTCGGCAAGCCGGATGTGCGAATTGCAGCGTATTTAACGGAAAATATTTCCGGTTTTCAAAAATCTCGTTGTTTGATTATCGGAGATTGTATGGCAACCGATATGCGTTTGGGACATAATTTTAAAACTTCCACTTTATTGTTAACAACCGGAGTGCACCAGCTTGTTGATGTGAAATCGGTGCAAATGGATGCACTTCAGGCCGATTATGGCTTGCACGTGGATTATTATACGGAGGCCCTGCAATGGTAAGAGATGATTTGCGCCATTTAATGTTGTGGGTAATTGCGATTGTTTTGATTATTCAATTGAGTAAATGTCATATTACGGAAATTTCCTGGACGCGCCATATGGATGTTATTTCTCAGAAAAAACAGCAAGAAAGACCGGAGCTTAATGAGGCGGAAATTCGTGATTTTATTAAGTTATGGCCGCAATTTAATCAATTACATTTGAATAAGGAGGTTTATTCTTCGTATTCAGTGGAAAAAGAAGAACTGGATTGGCCTTCAAAACTTTGGTTTGTTTATCATCAATGGGATGTCGAGCGTTTCAGCTATGTTTATAAACGTTTG
The DNA here is from genome assembly GCA_045590435.1 of Alphaproteobacteria bacterium. Lineage (GTDB taxonomy): Bacteria > Pseudomonadota > Alphaproteobacteria > RF32 > CAG-239 > RUG410. Next base: position 6,160 of record JAZNQW010000024.1, read on the forward strand.
AATGATTTGCTGAAAGCTGTTGAAATTCAGCGTCATTCTCAGGCGATTATTAATCAACTTTCAAAGCGCGCGGATGATATATCACGGGAAATGATTAAAACACATCAAAGGCGCATAGATGAGCTTCATTTAGATGCGGCCGAGACGCAGCTGATTGAAGATAATGAAGCAGAATTGAAAAAATTATTTAAATTATATCCGTAATTTCAGCATGTTATGCGGTTATTGCCGATAGAAAAGGTTTTTTAAAGCCACAATTTTTTATTTATTATTAATAAAATTATAACTTTATGACTTTATCTTTGTAATAACTGATGTAATAGGTGAAATGAATGAAAATAAAAGAAATATTAGATACCGTCATTAATGCGGACAGTATCGCAACGATGAATCAAATGGAAGAAAATTCGGTGGATGTGATTTTTGCAGATCCGCCGTATAATATGCAACTTGGCGAAACATTGCTTCGTCCGGATAACACAATTGTGAGCGGCGTTAATGAAGAATGGGACAGTTTTGAGAGTTTGGCTGCCTATGATGAATATACCAAGCAATGGTTAATCGCGGCGCGTCGTGTTTTAAAGGAAGACGGCAGTTTGTGGGTTATCGGCTCATATCATAATATCTTTCGAGTGGGTTGTATTTTACAAAATTTGGGTTTTTGGATTTTAAATGATGTGATTTGGAATAAAATCAATCCAATGCCGAATTTTAAGGGCACACGCTTTACAAATGCACACGAAACTTTAATTTGGGCAGTAAAAAATCCA
>JAZNQW010000025.1:0-9503 GCA_045590435.1 Alphaproteobacteria bacterium
ATGGAAGTTGCTCGTCAAAAGGGTGAAATTGAGAAAGATCAAAAATTTAGAGTTGTTAATTATCCTCAACCGAAAAGTTTAAGTGAGAAAATCAGTGATTTACTGTTCAAAGATATGATCAGTGTACCGAAATTGGCAGTAAAAAGCGGTGTTGATATCCGCTATTTAAAACTTTTCAAACGCTTGCAATATGATACAGTAGTACTGCCGTTTGAACTAAAAATGTAAAAAATAGGAGAATAAAGGAACGGAAAATGGCTATAGATACGGAAACAGTGAAAAGAATAGCTTTTCTTTCCCGCTTAAAAGTGGAAAATGACAAGATTGAAGCAACAAAAGAAGAATTTAATAAAATTCTGACATGGATTGAAGAATTGAATGAAATTAATACCGATGCCGTGGAACCGCTGATCTCGGTAAATGATATATCCCTACGACAACGTCCGGATGAAGTGACTGACGGTAATTATAAAGAGGCCGTGCTTAAAAATGCACCGGCATCCGAATATGATTATTTTGCTGTACCAAAAGTAGTGGAGTAAAACAATGACCGATATCACCAAGTTAACAATCCATGAAACATTACAGGCTTTACAAAATAAAGAATTTTCCGCGGTTGAACTAACCAATGCTTACTTACAAAATATGCAGCAATGGAAGAAGTATAATGCTTACATCACCGAATGCGCTGAGAAAGCGCTGGAACAGGCAACGGCGTCCGATAAGCACTATGCCGCCGGATCTAATAGAGTTTTAGAGGGAATTCCGCTCGGTATTAAAGATCTTTTCTGCACCAAAGATATACGCACTACGGCCGCTTCACATATTTTGGAAAACTTCATTCCGCAATATGAATCAACCGTAACCGCCAATTTACTTAATGATGGCGCAGTTTTTTTGGGAAAGCTGAACTTAGATGAATTTGCTATGGGCGGCAGTAATGAAACCAGTTATTTCGGTCCGGTGATTAATCCTTACAGTCAAAATAAACCTTTGGTTCCGGGTGGTTCATCCGGTGGTTCGGCCGCGGCTGTGGCGGCTCATTTATGCGCCGGCGCAACCGGAACAGATACGGGTGGTTCTATTCGTGAACCGGCCGCTTTCTGCGGTATTACCGGTATAAAGCCGACTTACGGCCGTTGTTCTCGTTGGGGAATTGTAGCATTTGCTTCTTCTTTGGATCAGGCCGGACCGATTGCCCAAGATGTGCGAGATTGCGCCATTTTACTAAAAAGCATGGCCGGTTTTGATGCTAAGGATTCTACTTCGGTTGATTTACCTGTACCAGACTACGAAACTTTCTTAAATCAAGATATTAAAGGTCTTGTCGTCGGGTTACCGAAAGAATATCGACCGGAAGGTTTAAACGACGAGGTGGCGGCATATTGGGATAAGGCTGCCGAAATGTTGAAAGCCAGAGGCGCTGTGATTAAAGAAATATCCTTACCGCACACAAAATACGCTTTGGCTACATATTATGTTTTAGCACCGGCCGAGGCATCTTCAAATTTGGCGCGTTATGACGGTATTCGTTATGGTTTTCGCGCCAGTGAACCGGCACAACACTTAGATGAATTGTATATTAATACGCGCACCCAAGGCTTTGGAACAGAGGTTAAACGCCGCATTATGATAGGTACTTATGTATTATCAGCCGGTTATTATGACGCGTATTATTTGAAAGCACAAAAAATGCGCCGTCTCATTCATAATGACTTTATTGAGGCATTTAAACAATGTGATGTCATTTTAACTCCGACATCACCGATTACGGCGTTTCCGATAGGGGATGAAACAATGTTGCAAAATCCGATAAATATGTATCTTAATGACGTGTTTACAGTTTCGGTAAATCTGGCGGGATTACCGGCTATGAGCCTACCGATAGGGCTTTCAAAACAAGGTTTACCGTTCGGCATTCAGCTGATTGGCAAACCTTTTGATGAAGGCACTATTTTTAAGATGGCGGCTAAATTGGAAACTGATGCCGGATTTGAAAGGATTTAACAATGGCAGAATATATCATTAAAACAGCTCAGAATGAATGGGAAGTTGTGGTTGGTCTTGAAATTCACTGCCAAATCATTTCCAAATCTAAAATTTTTAGCGGATCTTCCACTGAGTTCGGAGATGATCCGAATGTTAACGTATCGTTCATAGATGCAGGTATGCCGGGAATGTTGCCGGTTCTAAACCAAGAATGCGTGCATCAAGCCGTCAAAACTGGTTTGGGGTTAAACGCCAAAATTAATAAATATTCGGAATTTTCGCGTAAAAACTACTTTTACGCCGATATGCCGACCGACTATCAAATTACACAATTTCGTTTTCCGATTGTCGGGGAAGGGAGTGTAAATATAGATTTAAGTGACGGCACTACCAAAGCTATCGGTATTGAACGCATGCATATTGAACAAGATGCCGGTAAATCTATTCATGACTTAAATCCAACCAAAAGTTATATAGATTTAAATCGGGCAGGGGTCGGCTTAATGGAAATTGTAACCAAACCTGACTTTCGTTCACCGGAGGAAGCCGGCGCCTTTTTACGTAAATTGCGTTCCGTATTGCGTTATTTGGGAACTTGCGACGGTAATATGGATGAGGGCTCAATGCGCTGTGATGCCAATATTTCAGTGCGTCCGCGCGGTGCTTCCGAATTACGTCCGCGTAGCGAAATGAAAAACGTGAACAGCGTTAAATTTGTTATGCAAGCCATTGAAAACGAGGCTAAACGTCAAGTCGAAACTTATGAAAACGGTGGTAAAATTGAGCAGGAAACACGCCAGTTTGATCCGACAACCGGGCAATCCAAGGTAATGCGTAAGAAGGAATTTGCCCATGATTATCGTTATTTCCCGGAACCGGATTTACCGCCACTTATTTTAAGTGATGATTATATAGAAAAAATTCGTGCTGAGATGATTGAATTACCGGATGCTAAAAAAGCACGCTTTGTAAAAGATTTAGGTTTAACACCATATGATGCTGCCGTTATTTGCGAAAATAAAGAAACTGCAGATTTCTTTGAAAAAGCAGCGGCAGGTCATGATGCCAAAAAAGTTGCGAATTGGTTGATGGGTGATTTCTTTGCTATGCTGAACAAAAAACGTTTAGATATTACGCAAAGCCCTGTTTCAGCCGAAAATCTCGGTATTTTGGTCGAACTAATTAATAAAGAGATTATTTCCGGTAAAATTGCTAAAGATGTGTTCGAAATTATGAGCGAAACAGGCGAAAATCCGGAAAAAATCGTTGCTGAAAAAGGTCTGCAACAAGTAACGGATACAGTAGCAATTGAAGCCATCATAGATGAAGTCATTGCTTCAAATCCGGCTAATGTTGAGGCTTATAAAAACGGCAAAACAAATTTGGCCGGGTGGTTTGTCGGGCAAACACTGAAACTGTCGCACGGCAAAGCAAATCCGGCTATTGTTAATCAACTGGTTAAAACAAAATTGGATCAATAAGATGTTTCTGGAAGATTTAAATACGGCTAATAATTCAGGTGCTGTTTCTCCGCTAAACCACGACTATGATGGAAGGTTTTCGCGTAAAGGGAGCAAAAAAATCAAAAAAGCCCCTTCAAAATGGTGGACTACTCTGATTATCATATTGTTTACCACCATATTACCAGCAACCGACTTGATATTATTCGCCGGCTCAGGAAACATTAAAGTCTTCGAAAAATCTGTCTTACCGATACCGGAAGTGGTTATGGGATTTGGTTGCTTTTTTGCAATTATGACTGTAATTTCTTTGCTGCTTCATAAATCTGTTGAGTTGAAAAGCGCTTTTGCCGGCTTAGTCGCGTTTGCATTTATTTATGCCGTATTTAGGCAATTTTCCCAAATTCAACAAACAATAGAATTAGGGGCTACTTCCATTCAAACATCAATTATTGCCGGTATTGTTATCGGTGTTATGGTCTTTGTAGTCTTTGTGCAAGATAAATTGGTTTACAAAATTTTGTTGCTTATGTCTTCCGTTATAATGTTCAGTCAGGTATATATGACATATATGCGTAGCATGGAACCACACGAATTTGTGGAATCGTTTAATAATCAAAAACCGGATAATTCAAAACGTAAATTATACATTCATTTTATGTTTCCGAATTTGGTTTCTTATCCTTATTTTTCTTCATTAATGACGGCAGAAGCAACACGTACCAAAAACATTATCACCGGTTTTTATCAAAAAAATAAGTTTAAGATATATTCAAATGCGTACACACCTGAAAATGAATATCTGAATAACATGATTATCAGTTTCAATCCGCTGTCTGATAAATATAGTTATGAGCAAATTATGGATACGAAATTATTGTCGGAATATTGGCGTTTCCATAATTTAAGAGATGAATATATTTACCTAAAAAACAATCAATTATATGATATCTTCCGTAAGAATAAATTCCAAATATCAGCATATAAATCGCGTGATTTTGATATGTGCCACGCCAAGCATAAAATTAATGTTAATCGTTGCATTGAAAAAATTAATCAACCAACAAACATATATTCTATGTCCTTATCCACATGGGCTAAAACAAAGGTATTGTTTGTTGAATGGTTTGCCAGCTTGCATTTATTGAATAATATGTCTTCATTATATAATACATTGGCGGCATTTGTTAATGTTGATAAAGCGCCAATGGTAGGTGTAAATTATAACAACTTATATGTAGTAAATTCCACCAAAACGTTGGACATCTTGTATGATGACATTAAAAAGGACAGTGGTAAACAAGCATATTTTGTATTTGTTGATATTCCTTCAAATATGTACATATATGACGAATATTGTCGTTTAAAAACACAGGATGAATGGTATGATATGGCTAATTTGCCTTGGATATCCACGAATTATGATAAACAACGTAAGTTGGCTTATTTTCAGCAAACCAAATGTTTATATGGTAAATTACAACAGTTCATTGACCGTTTGAAAGCCGACCAATTGTGGAATGATACGGTAATGGTCATTCAAGGCACTTCAGGTGTTAACAATTTCCAGAATTTTAAACAAGAAAAATTCGATGATAATTTTTTATCCAATCGTTTGGTTAATATGGCATTTCATGACAAACAAATGGTTGAATATCAAGTAAACGATAGTTTCTGCCCTACACAAAGCATTCTGGCGGAATATTTGTTTAATCGTCCTTGTAAACCTTCTAATTTAGGAGTTCATAATAGTCTAGTCGCGAATGTTCGTTCACAAATCAATCGTTTAAACGTGGGCATAAATGAGGATCAAATCAATAAATTTGAAAAATGGTATTCGGATTGGAAAGATTATAATCAAGAAGCCATAACTTCAGAAAATTTCGATATTTATAAAAAAGAAAATCATGATGCGATTTACACAATAGAAGATGCTGAGCCAGAAGATGAAACAGCGGATAACATTCAGATAAACCAGAATATTGAATCAGAAGAAAACGTGAAAATCGAAAAGGCGCCTCAAGAGCAGACAATACCATCGGTTGAAGAAACGATACCTCAGAAATCGACTATGCCGGAGGTATCACAAGAAGTAGCTGCACCAACTGCTTCGGAAAACGATTTTGGAATAGAAGATTTATAAATGGCGGGACAATGTGGCGTGTAAAAGAAAAATACCTTCTTTTTAAAAAAAATAGGCGTGCGTATATTGCTTTTATTTTGTTTATGATTGTGTTTTTTTTCTCTTTATTTTCAGAATTAATTGCAAATGATAACCCGCTGATTGTAAAATATAAAAATAATTTTTATTTTCCGCTTTTTGCTGAATATAACGATAATTTTTGGGGCGGAGATTTTCCAACCAAAGCCGATTATCGAGATTCTGTTATTCGAAAAAATATAAATGATAACGGTTGGATGTTAATGCCGCCAATTCCATATTCTTACAATACAGTTGATTATGAATTGGCACAAGCCACACCGTCCGCGCCAAGTAAACAGCACTGGCTTGGAACAGATGAAGAGGGGCGTGACGTTATCGCGCGCATCTTATATGGCATCCGGTTGTCGGTTATTTTTGCCTTTTTGCTCACGGTTATATCCTCCGCAATCGGAATTTTTATCGGCGCCGTGCAAGGTTATTTCGGCGGCAAAACAGATTTAATTATGCAACGTTTTATTGAAATATGGGATTCTTTGCCACAACTTTTCATTTTAATTATAATTGCCAGCGTTTTCTTACCCACATTTTTCAGTTTATTGCTGATTTTACTACTATTTTCATGGACTGGCTTGACTGGTATGGTACGTGCAGAGTTTCTGCGCCTTCGTAACTTTGAATTTGTAAAAGCGGCGAAGGTTTTAGGCGTCAGTAACCGTCGAATTATGTTTCGTCATATTTTACCAAATGCATTGGTTACTTCCATCACATTTATTCCGTTTATTATGGCCGAGGCTATAACTTCTTTAAGCGCACTTGATTTTTTGGGACTAGGTTTGCCCAGTGATTATCCTTCATTGGGCGATTTGGTACGACAAGGCAAGGACAATTTGCAAGCCCCATGGATCGGGGTGAGTATTTTTGTTGTCTTGTCCGGCTTATTGTCTATGCTGATTTTTATCGGTGAGGGCATCCGAGATGCCTTTGATACAAGGAAAAACAACAGATGAGTTTGTTGGAAATTAAAAATTTATCCGTTTTCTTTCGTGGAACTGAAAATTCTGTTTTTCAGGCTGTGAAAAGCGCAAATCTAAATTTGGAACGAGGGGAAATACTCGGTATTGTCGGTGAGTCCGGCTCAGGTAAATCAGTAACGGCGCTATCAATTTTAGGTTTATTGCCGTATCCGAAGGCTTTTCATTCCGAAAATTCATCAATTGTGTTTAATAATCAAGAACTTATCGGATTAAATAATAAAGCATTCCAAGATATTCGCGGTAACCAAATTGCCTTTATTTTTCAAGAACCGATGTCTTCGCTCAATCCTTTGCATAGAATAGGTAAGCAAATTGCCGAGAGTTTGGAAATACACCAACATCTTTCCGCCAAAGAAATAAAACGACGCACAATAGAGTTGCTTAAAGCGGTGAAAATACCTGATCCCGAACAAAAAATAAACGCTTATCCGTTTGAATTATCAGGCGGCCAACGTCAACGCGTTATGATTGCCATGGCTATTGCTAATAATCCGCAAATTTTAATAGCTGATGAACCGACAACAGCTTTGGACGTAACTATTCAAAAGCAGATTATTGAATTATTGCTTGAACTCCAAGAACGCTTAAATATGAGTATTATTTTCATTAGTCATAATCTGCGTTTGGTTCATCAAATAGCCGATCACATAGCAGTTATGTATCGAGGTGAGGTGGTTGAATATGGTTCGGCAGAGCAAATATTTAATTGTCCGCAACATAATTACACCAAAAAATTAATTTCATCTGATTTGTTATTGAATAAAGGCGAAAAAAATAAAAGAGATGTTCTGCTTAAGGTGGAAAATATGAAAGTGGAATTTGTGCTTAAAAAGAACCTCTTCGGTCGTCCGTTAAAAACATTGAAAGCCGTCAATCAAATCAATTTCGATTTAGCTAAAGGGGAAACGCTGGGGATTGTCGGTGAATCCGGTTCCGGTAAAACAACATTAGCTTTGGCTATGGTTAATCTAACACCCCATCAAGGAAAAATATTTATAAAAAACAATAACATATTTAGCGAACATCAATCATTTTCCAAAGATATTCAAATTGTTTTCCAAGATCCATATAATGCCTTAAATCCGCGTATGACCGTGCGTGAAATTATAGAAGAGGGGCTGACTGTGCATTATCCACAAATGACGCTGACGGAAAAAGATGCTTGTCTGACACAAATTATGCAGGAAGTAGAATTAGATCCGGTTATACAAAACAAATATCCGCATGAGTTCTCCGGTGGCCAACGTCAACGCATAGCTTTGGCTCGTGCATTGATTTTACGCCCAAAAATAATGATTTTAGATGAACCAACCTCTGCTTTAGATGTTACCGTTCAAGCGCAAATTATAGAATTATTGAAACGTCTGCAGTCTAAATTTGCGTTATCGTACATCTTTATTTCACACGATATGAATGCCATACGGGCAATTTCCCACCGAATTATGGTCATGCGTAACGGTTGTGTTGTCGAGGAGGGTAATGCCGAGCAAATATTTAATCATCCACAACAGCCTTATACGCAAGAACTCATTAGTGCCGCCAAATTAGCCTGATACATATAGTTTTTAGTCACAAGTATAACATTCACCAACCTAGATCCTGTTTGATTTTTATTATTCTGAAACAATAAATCAACACTTATTAAAAAGTTACTATTCCGTTAACAATCTGTGGAAATTGCATCAACAGAGCAGGTGCATGTTTGATAGATATATTTGACCTTATTTTTCTTCAAAATATCTTGGCCGACCTTTATATAAATTTGTCGCATAATGTCATCAAGATTATGTTGAGCTTCGCTGAACATAATCTGCATTATGCGATATCGCTCCTCGTTTCAACGATTTTAATGAAAGGAGAGAACGATGTCAAGATTTGGTCGTAAAGTTATCAAGCGTGCTATGCGTCGTATTGTTCGAAAGGCGTTACGCCGTAAGCATATGCGGAAAATGATTAAACGCGGTAAACACGTAAATCATTTAAATTATGCTAAACCTGGTATTGGCGGCATTATGTTATCTTAGGTGATGTGATGCAGTGTCCATACGCTACAAAAATACCTGTTAAGCCATGCAAAAAGAACGATTATCAACGTGGTATGATATCAATGCCATGTGGACATTGTGAGATTTGTAGGCGTAATAATGCTAAACAGTGGGCTGTTCGTGTTTATCACGAAAGCCGTTTGTATTTGAATAACACTTTTATCACTCTAACGTATGATGATGAGCATTTACCTTTGACTGATGAAGGTATACCGACTTTGAAAAAAAATCATATGTCAGAGTTTATGAAGCGTTTGAGAGATTATATTTATCCGTCTCAAGTGCGTTTTTTCGGTTGCGGTGAATATGGTGATACTTTTTCTCGTCCTCATATGCATCTCGCGTTATTTGGTTTAAATCCTTTAGATGAACGATTAGTGACAGATTACAACGAAGTGGAAAATGGCTATTGCGTAGAGTATAAGCCTTGGAAACTTGGTCGTGTTCATGTTGGTTTTGTAACTCCGGAAAGTTCTTCTTATGTGGCCGGTTATGAGTTGAAGAAACTTAAACCGGAAGAGAAAGAAAAACAACTTTCACAAGGTATTCAACCGGTCTTTTCGTTAATGTCTCGCCGTCCTGGTATTGGTGCGGCATTTTGTGATGCCTATAAGGATGAATTTATTGAGCGCGGTATGTGTTCTATTGAAGGTCAAGACAGAGGATTACCGAGGTTTTATCGTAATCGTATGGAATACCAGGAGACAGATGAATACTGGGACAGACTTATTGAACAGGTAGAAAAAAATAAGAATCAGCGACTTAAAGATTTTTCAAGTGTTGAAAATATGCAGCAGGTCGCTTTACTTGC
>JAZNQW010000026.1:0-4882 GCA_045590435.1 Alphaproteobacteria bacterium
CCCAAGAAATTGTATCCGGCGCAATAAAGACCGAATCAGAATATTGGGAATCATTTTTCTCCATTGTTATGGCTTCCGTTACCATTTCTTTATACCGCCGCTGTGTCGTTTTACGCTTCTCCATGGCCTGATTGATTTCCGATACAAACGTGCCGGCATTACCTTCGGATACAAGTATTGCCTTTCCGTTTTCCTCAAATAAGCCGGCATACCCGTGCATGGTTTTTATGGCGCCGAATTCATCCGTCATAACATAAACAGGGTCTTGAGAATTATTAAAGCAAACAGCTCTAAGTTGCATATTGTTTGCTGATGAATACCCCATAAAATCTTGCTTTTGTAAACCACGAGTCAACATAAATGTATCTTTGAGCCGTTTACCGCTTTTATCATAAAGCGGCACATCAACCAAATAAACCGTAATCGGCGTTCCGTATTTATCTTCTGTTTTATACGGGGAATCGTCAAGCAATCCGACTTTTTCCGCCGGAGCGACAGGGGCATTTTGTTTTTGGCATGAAGTTGACAATGTTAAGGTAGCAACAGCCGAAACCGCCAGCTTTGCAAGGTGTTTTTGTTTGTAAGTCATAAAAATCTCCGTTAGTTAGGGCAGATTATAGCACAAATTGACAAAAAGTCAAAAGAAAAAATCAATATATATAGCAAGGAATAGAATAAACAACAAATGCGACGGGCGGAAGTATAAATTGCTTGCTTTTGGGTAATATCGGCGCTATACTAAAGGTAGTTTTAATTAAAGATTATGTATGGTATTGTGGAAGTTGCAATTTTTATAATTTTGCTTCTTTTTCTTCTAACAAGGGGGAAGATTAACACAATACTATCGTTTTTCCCGAATTTTTTGGATTATGGAAGCAACAAAAAAAGTTCCAGTATTCGCAACTCTGTTTTTTGGTCTGATTATCTTCCTCGTTGGGTTTATGCTCAATGTGATGATAATCCCGAGTTATATGGCGCCATCAGAGGAAATCTTCTGGCTTTACAGCATTCCGACAGCTATTCTCGTGATCAACGCGGTGATTTTTTCTGTGTATTATGAGAATGAAAAGGTTGTAAGAATATGCGCCAGTTCAGGGTTCACTCTCTCATTTATCTTAATGATTATGGGGAGTAGTTTTCTGACATTAGTGCTCTCATTCGGTAGCGTTGCTTGCTTAATACGGTTCTTCGTAGCTAATCCTATCTGTCACCAAAACATGAAAAAGTGGCTCAGAGGTATTATTGCTGAAGAAAAGCCGGAAAATGCCTGAAAATGACGTTGTAGAGAGTTGGAAGTAAAAGAGTGTTGTTAGGTTTCCTTGATAAAAGGAAAAACCGGCAACACTTTTTTTGTGCATAAAAAGGGGAAAATAAAAAAGGATTCCCTACTAAAGGAAATCCTTTCATAACAATCTTAAATGGAAAAAAGCTCGGATAATGAAATTAGTGCGTAGTGATTTTTGAGCGCGGTGTAGATGAACTACATAAGCGAAAAAATTACAAGCAATAAATCGTTAGCCGAACTTTCATTAATTATAAGTTGTTTGAATCAACGTGAACGCCAACACCCATCGTCGAGCTGATTGAAATTTTCTTCAAATATGTGCCCTTCAATGAAGCCGGTTTGGCCTTCATAATGGTTTCAATAAACAATTTAGCATTATCATAGATTTGATCTGCACTGAATGATGCTTTAGCAACACCTGCGTGAACAATACCGTTCTTTTCCACACGATATTGAACTTCACCGGCTTTGGCATTTTTAACTGCCGTTGCCACATCAGCCGTAACGGTGCCCAGTTTCGGGTTCGGCATTAAGCCTTTCGGACCCAAAACGCGTGCCACACGACCGGCCAAGCCCATCATATCCGGCGTTGCAATGCAGCGATCAAAGTCAATTTTGCCGGCCAAAATGGAATCAACCAAGTTTTCGGCACCAACAATATCAGCACCTGCTGCTTTAGCTTCATCAGCCTTAGCGTCTTTGGCAAAAACAGCGACGCGAACGGTTTTACCGTTGCCGTGCGGCAATTGGCAAACACCGCGAATCATTTGATCGGCGTGCTTCGGATCAACACCTAAGTTAATTGCTAAATCAATGGTCTCATCGAATTTTGCCGTTGCATTTTGCTTAACGAGCTCAATTGCCTCTTTTAAGCTGAAAACTTGATTCTTATCAAAGTTTTTGTATGCATTTACTAATCTTTTTCCGCTCATCGACTTACTCCGTAACCTTAATACCCATTGAAACTGCTTGACCTTTAACCATATTCATGGCCGATTCAACTGTTGCACAGTTCAAATCCGGCAATTTGGTTGTGGCAATTTCTTTAACCTGAGCCATAGTAATTTGGCCGGCAACGGTTTTACCCGGTTCTTTGGAAGCCGATTGAACACCGGCAGCCTTCTTAATCAAATATGACACAGGCGGTAATTTTGTGATAAACGTAAAGCTCTTATCATCATAAGCGGTAATAATTACCGGTACCGGAATACCCGGTTCCATTTTTTGCGTTTGCGCATTAAATGCTTTACAAAATTCCATAATGTTCAAGCCTTTTTGACCCAAAGCAGGACCAACCGGCGGAGACGGATTTGCCTTACCCGCAGGTATTTGCAGCTTGATCAGACCTAAAATTTTCTTTTTAGATTTAGCCATTTTATACCTCTATTTGTTAGGTTTGTGGTGCGGCGATGGCTCGCCCTCCACAAAATTATTAAACACAAACAATCGGCGCCGTTTGACGCAGACTGTTCGTTTTGTATAACACAAAATTTGTAAAATGCAAGTGTTTTTTCCATCTGATTGCGCTAAATTTCCGATAATTTCTCTTGTGAAAAAAATTTTGCTTTTTACTTGACAAAGTGACAAAAATATTTTACAGTCAAATTTATCGATTGATTATTTTGAGTGTGAATTTTTAGTTACTAATCTTCAAAGCATTTATTTAGCTATGAGAAAGTCTATTATTTTCGGTGTGCTTGCCTTAATGGCAATGCTTATTTGTTCTTGCTCACAAGGCAAGAAAGATGTGACAGTCCCCCTGACAGGTGACTTAGTCTCTTTTGAGAAGAATGGTAAGTTCGGCGTAAAGAACGGTGAAGTGACGATTGTAGATGCCCGCTTTGACGTCATCAGCTACAACGACAAGGTCAACGTGATTGAAGCCTTGAACGGCGACGAGACCACGCTGTTTGCACTGGATGGCAGTCAACTGTTCTCCGCAAAGGATTTCTTTACGGAACCTGCCGGCGAAGGTTTCTTCCGCATGAAAGCCGGCGAGAAAGTCTACATGATTGGCACTGGTGCAGTCAAGGGTAGCTGGGGTCCGTTTGCTGACATTCAGATCAACGGCAACTACCTGTTCTTTAAGGGCGAAGACGGCTGGGGAATCGCCACGGTAGATCACAAAGGCCTCGCTCCACGCCGTTATGAGAAGGCCTACGTGGTTGACAACGGTAAAGAAATCGGCGTTCTGGTCAAGAACCGCGACGGCTGGGCACTCTTCGACAAGACCGGTGTGACGGATGGGGTGCAGTATGACATCGCTCCGAAGCAACTTGCCAAGCAGGTTGCCAAGCTCAAGATGCCGGCTGAACCGTATGGTGTTATTAAAGTCGACTGGAAGCTGTAACATTATGCCCCTGTAGGTTCTGCCCCTGTTGGTACCTTCAACCTTAAAAAGTTGAGAGTTACGAACAGGGGCTTATCTTTTGAAAATAATAATTGACAGTTTTACAGACCAGTGTTAGAGTCAGTTAAACTCTAATTTTTATTATATAATTATAATGGAAAAAAATTTATTTTCCGATGACCTTCTAGGCAACAATGCCGCAAAAGGTCAAGAAGTCTCCGCCAAGGATATCTTAATGGATTCAAACCGCCCTTCGCGACGTGATGAATACCATGAAGGCTTTATTCTTCGCGGAGAGAGCTTGTAAAACTCATTCATTTCAGTTTCAACCTTATCCGACCGATAAGGTTGAAATTTTTTTAAACCCGTGAACCGTTTTTTAACTATCAATACCTAAAATACGCCCTTGGGAGGCGCATGAATGCTAAAGTATAATCATTATATTTTAGGTGATATTCCGCAGAATTTGGTCATTTTCTTGCACGGATACAACGGAAATCCGGCCGACCATCAATATGCCATTGATTGGCTTAAACAATATCTGCAACAAAGCATTTTAGTTGTGCCTGAAGCTCCCGAAATTTGCGATAAAAATCCCGATAAACGACAATGGTTCGGTATGCTCAAATATGATGCCGCGAATCGCCGCAGTCAACCGGAAACAACTGTTGCCGAAATTATGGATATTTATAACGCAGCGGCAGAGGAAATTGTATCTCGAACGCAAGTGCTTAATGATTTTATCAGCGATATGCAACAACAATTTCATATCGATAATGCTCATACCTATTTAATCGGCTTTTCGCAAGGTGCCATGCTGACTGTTTGGACAGCTTTGACCAGACCGCAAAAAATTGCCGGCGGTTTTGTGCTATCCGGATTAATTGCCGCCGAAAAAACTTTGTCCGGCAAAATAGAATCGCGGCCGCCGCTTTATCTGTTTCATGGTGTCGACGATATGAAAGTGCAATACAAAACTTTACCTTTTAGCGAAGAGTGGTTGAAAGAACATCAAATTACTGTTCAATGTCGCACATTTGATGATTTAGCCCACCGCATGAATGAAGATGAAATAAAAATGGTGGCTGACATTATCAATCAACATAATTAAATGTAATGTTCCAACCAAAGTACGAAGAAAGTTTCTTCATGCGGTGTAGATAATACTACATAAGCAAAACGCCTACTCAGGCCAAAACCGTTTTTAATGCGTCAGATACGCAGTTCCCCTCTTTGCGCGGTGTAGA
>JAZNQW010000027.1:0-2480 GCA_045590435.1 Alphaproteobacteria bacterium
TAAGTGCCGCGCACCGCAAGTTAATGACGTTTTGGCGTTTGCCGACCGTCTCGGCTTTAAAAGCATTCGCCCGAAACTGGAAGCGTGGGTGGTTGAACGTGCCGCCAATTGCGACAACACAGCACCGAACGAATCCATTAAAATAACCGCACAACAACAGCCTGCCAAAAATAATATCACCGTCACAACGCCGGCGCAATTAGCCGAACTACGGCAAGAAATTGAAACAGTGCAACAGTTTGCGTTTCAGGTTCTCCATAACGGACGGGAAATTTGCGGTTTCAGCCTTTGCTGTGTTTCAGACAAAGCATATTATCTGCCTTTTCAAGCACCGCACGGCGATGATTTATTTTCTTTCGGTGCGGCAAACGAATCGGCTCTGCCGGCCACCGACATATTGAATTTTTTGCAACACCTTTTCAATAATCCATCGATTTTGAAAATCACCGCCGAACTCAAAACGCAGTGGCACCTGCTCAACAAACTTTTTGCGCCGCAAGGGCTAAACCTGTTTCCGTATGACGATATTTCGCTCATGTCATATGTTTTGGATAGTTCGGAACATCTGCATTCTTTGCCTGCTTTATGTGAGGTATTTTTAAACGAAAGCATGGCCGAACCGAAAACATCTGCCAAAAATCCGGTTATTGATTATACAGCTACCGAATACGGCGATTATCGCTTTGCCGCCGGCGAATCGATATATCGTCTGCACCGATTATTAAAGCTGCGCCTTATTACCGAGCATCGCACTTATGTTTACGAGATGCTTGAGCGTCGGCTGGTTCAGGTTTTGCTCAACATGGAAGAAGCCGGCATCATTGTCAACAAAAACAGCCTCAGCGATTTAGATATTGCCTTTAAAGCACAAATGAGCGCGCTTGAAAAAGAAATCTACACCTTGGCCGGCCGCGAATTTAACTTGGCCTCGCCAAAGCAAATCGGCGACATTTTGTTCACGCAAATGGGCTTAAAAGGCAAAAAGAATGCTTCCGGCAGTTTTAATACCAGTGCCGGCGTTTTGGAAAAGCTGGCAGAAGAAAACGAAATTGCCGCCAAAATTTTAGAGTGGCGCACTTATGCCAAATTGCAAACCACATACACCACGGCACTGCTCGCCGCACGCGATGCCAACGGGCGTGTGCATACCACATTTTCGCAAACCGTGGTCAATACCGGTCGCTTGGCGTCGTCAAATCCGAATTTGCAAAACATTCCGAATCGCACCGGTATCGGGCAAAAAATTCGTGCCTGTTTTGAGGCGCGCGACGGTTATCAAATTGTGGCCGCCGATTACAGCCAGATGGAACTGCGGCTTTTGGCCTCGGTAGCCGATGTGAAAGCCTTAAAAGAGGCATTTGCCGCCGGTGTGGATATTCACGCCGCAACGGCAGCTCGTGTTTTCGGTTTAGCGCCTGATCAGGTGGATAAAGAGCATCGCAGTCGTGCCAAAGCCATCAACTTCGGCATTGTTTATGGCATCTCGCAGTTCGGTCTGGCACGCCAACTCGGCATATCGCGCGAGCAGGCCAAAGCCTATATTGATTCATACTTTGCCATTATGCCTGAGGTTAAAGAATATATGGCGCGCACCATTGCCTTTGCCCACCAAAACGGCTATGTTTTAACGCCCCTTGGCCGTAAATGTGCCATTTTCGGCATTAATGATTCCAATCATAACGTTTCTTCGTTTGCCGAGCGTGCGGCGATTAATGCACCGATTCAGGGCGGTGCCGCCGATATTGTTAAGCTGGCGATGCAGCGCGTGGCTTGGGCTTTAAAAGAGCAAAATTTGGATGCGCGTTTGCTTTTGCAAGTGCACGACGAACTGGTTTTGGAAGTTAAAGACAGCGACGTTGATGCCGTTAAAACCCTGCTCAAACAAATTATGGAAAATGCGATAGAAACATCCGTGCCGATGATTGTTGATGTCGGGGTTGGTAAAAACTGGCACGACGCACACTAGCTTTATAAACTTCAGTAAAATAAAAAAAACAGTCTTGACTTTTGTCTAATTTTAGCTTATTCTAGACATAATTAATTTAATTATGTTCAATTTCTTAAATATTCTTAGTCATGGATAGACAATTTGTTGAGAAAAAGGCTTATTGCGAAAAGCCTATCATGAGTCTTTTGTGTTTCATGTTCATTGTTGCCGCACTGGTCATGGAGTATTTGTGTTTGCAGGAACTTGCTACCCGCGGCGAGCCTTACTACTATTTCCAAAATGTGGGGGCATGGGACATGATCTGTTTCGCTTGGACACACACCGTCTATTTCAAGTTATGGATCGGTTGTGTGTTACTTTCAATAGTTTGTCATCCAGTGTGGGGCGGTTTGACAACCATGCTTGTTGTACCCGGGCTGTATCTTGCAATATCAATTTTCCACCTGCCATCCATAGAGCCGATTATTCCCGGTCAGTGGGAGTTGTTCGGTGGCAGCGTGTCAATGTGGTTGGCTTTAGGCGTGCTGATTCT
>JAZNQW010000028.1:0-2288 GCA_045590435.1 Alphaproteobacteria bacterium
CATTGGAGGGTATCTCAGCGAGTGTAGGGGAATCGATAAATTTGGTCAGTTTTCATCATTTAACATCATTGAAAGGTATATCACGAGTTAACTGTTATAATATTAATTTGATGGATTGTGAAAAATTGATGGATTTTGATGAATTGCCACAAACAGTGGACTGTTGTTTTTATATAGAAGATAAATTGGCCGAGAAGTATAATTTACCGAATTCGCCGACATTGGTTCAAGTAAAAGCGGCGGTAAGCAGAATTAAAGTGGCGCAGCATATTGCCGAAGGAACAGGAAACGAAAAATCTGCAGAGCCGGCCAAAAAGCAAGGCAGACAGCGAGTGCCGAAAGTATATGAATAATCAGATGTGAACAGTTTATATATAATATCTTGCAATTATCAAGCGAGCCGAATAAAATCTGTAAAATAAACATTTAACGGAGTGTTGAAAATGAAGAAAATCGGAATAGTCGGTGCAGGTATTTGGGGAACGGCTTTGGCTTTAACCGCCAGTCGGGCAGATAATGAAGTTTTATGCTGGGCGCGTGAAGATGACGTGGTAGAATCAATCAATTATGCGCACGTGAATAAGCGCTTTTTGCCGGATATTCCGTTGCCCGATAAAATTAAAGCAACCTCTGATGTGGCCGAGGTTTTTGATTTTTCTGATGTGGTGTTGTTGACGGTTTCGGCGCAATGGACACGTGATACAATGAAGTTGATTAAGCCTTATGTGAAAAAGGATACAATTTTAGTTTTGTGTGCCAAGGGCATTGAGCAGACCACCGGTAGAATGCTGTCGGAAATTGCCGCCGAGGAAATTCCGGAAACGACGATTGCCGTGCTGTCGGGACCGGGGTTTGCAATTGATGTGGCACGACGCAAAATTGCCTCGGTAACGATTGCTTGCCAAGACAAGAGTATTGGCGAAAGATTAACACAGATGCTCGGTACGGCATATTTTAGGCCGTATTTAACCACTGATATGATTTCACCGCAAGTAGGCGGCAGTATTAAAAATGTGATTGCAATTGCTTCCGGCATCGTGGAAGGTGCGGCGCTCGGTGATGGGGCGCGTGCGGCACTAATTACACGCGGATTTCATGAAATGGCGCGCTTTTCTAAGGCACTTGGCGGTGATTTGCACACCATGATGGGGATGTGTGGCATGGGCGATTTGGTGTTGACGGCGAATTGTTCGCAATCACGCAATTTTAGTTTCGGGTATGAAGTAGGCGTCAGCGGTTCGGCGCAAAAATTGGTGGCAGAGAACACACGTACAGTAGAAGGTATTTATACGGCAAAGGCAGTTGAAAAGCGTGCAAAAGAGTTGGGTGTTGAAATGCCAATTTGTGCGATGGTTTATCAATTATTGTTTAACGGTGTGTCACTGGAAGATGCTATGCACGGTTTATTGTCACGGCCATACAAAGCCGAGGGAATCTAAAACTTTGTAAAATTATTGATACAATACACCGCGGCTGGTTGCCATCATTTGCAAATTTGGTTTATGTGTTGTGGGTGCTTGTGGTGCGTTGGTTGTCGTTTTTTGCAATGCGGTTTTGCTCTCGGTTTTTAATTTAGAGCGCATACGCTCTTTGCGTTTTTGGGCACCGATTTGTTCATATTCTTCAGGATATGTTTTTTTGAAGTCATCATGAAAATGCTCGGGCGAGCCCAGTTTAAGATCGCTGTATTTTTTCATAATCAAGGCTAACTTACCGTTGGTGTTAATTTTGCCTTTCAAGCGTCCGAGTTCAACAATACGCAGGGCTAAATCTAAGATGGCTTTTTGCCGAGGTAGGCGTCTTTCATCCAAGCCACATTGTGAATCTGAAATTCGAATGGAATCGCGCGCCAATAATAAAAGCGCATCTTTGTCGTTGCATGCGGCCAATTTTTCATCAAACTGTTGCACTGCTGTTTTTTTCATTTCAGTCATAGCACACCTCCGGCATAATTATAATTCGATTTTTATACTTTCAGTATATCATGCTTTATTGTGTTTTGCAACTGCTTAATTTTAATATTTGCGGTCAATGATATATTGTGCTAAGGCACGCAAATTATCGGCATCGGCAGAAAAACTTTGTAAGTCTTTAAGGGCATCCGCAACCAGTTGTTTTGCTTTTTGTTTGGCCGGCTCTATACCGTAATATGAAACAAAGGTAAATTTATTTTGAGAATCATCTTTATGCAGTGTTTTTCCGACAACGTTTTGATCTCCTTCGCGATCCAGAATATCATCAGCAATTTGGAAGGCCTGTCCGATTTTGCGAGAATAATTGATCAGCTG
>JAZNQW010000029.1:0-15327 GCA_045590435.1 Alphaproteobacteria bacterium
CTCTTTGCGAGCCGGAAAAGATGTCACGAGCAAATGCGATATCGAACTTAATTTATTTCCGTAAATTACTCTCTTTACTTTTTAATTTTATAAGTTATATTACGATCTGATAGTCAATTATTAAATTTTATAAGTATGGAACAAATTATTATTTCATTAAAAGAAAAGTACTTTAAGCAAGTACAAAGTGGGGAAAAACATTTTGAGTACAGAAAATCTTTCAAAAGGTTTAAAGGCAAAGTTAAAGCATACATTTATGTAAGCAAGCCTGTTGCAAAAATATATTCCTATGTAATATTAAAGGAAGGGATATATGATACGATTCCGAACATTTTAAGCAAAATCGTTTCAATGGATCAGGCTTATATGTCCGACGAAATCAAAGAATATTTACAAGGGCCAAAGAAAAATAAAAAATTTGGAATTGCCTTACCGATTATTGAATACAAAGAGTTTAAGCCTCAAAATTTACATTTTTTGCAAAAAAAATTCGGTTTTCAACCCTCGCCCACTTGGATTGATGAAAAAGATTATCCTGAGCTTTTTCATTATTTAGCAAGTATTTCTCAAATCTAAAAAAAGGTATCTGAACCAGATACCTTTTTTTGTTTTTGATAATAATTTCATCTGCTACGTTTTTTACATGCTAATAGCGCAGGCAAAATATTTGTTTTTAAAATTTCAGTTGCTTCATTATTAAAATAATTTTCCGTATCTGCTTCTTTATAGGCGCCCTTTTTTCTATAGGAAAATGTAAAATTATTTTTATCCAGCAATGGTTGCAGCTGTGAAAGATTTCTGTCAGAAACGGTTATCAGCGGTTTATCAATCTTCAATGTTGCACAACTTCGTTTTACTAAGGCATCGGCTATGCCTTTGCGTCTGCAATCGTCCCGCACATACAAGCAACATATTTTCTTTTCATCTTCGGTATCTTTCAATAAAGACACGCCCATTGGATGATTCAAATCATCTTCATTATATGCAACAACAATTTTTCGAGAGCCATCTTTCAAACCGGGGAAAAATTTCTTATACAACCACTCATCATGCTGAGGATATGTATCATTTATTGATTTGGTCAGCTCCGCTATACCCTCATATAAATTCTTATGTTCCGGAGACCAATAGTCTATAACTTCGATTTTATAACTCATAATATATTCTTTACAACTGTTAAACTTACTTATATTATAACGTAAATATTTATTTTTACAAGGATATTTAGCATGCACAAACTAAACGTTAAAGAAAAATACTATAATATGTTAAAATCAGGCACAAAAACCATAGAATTGCGCTTATTTGATGAAAAACGCAAGAACATTAAAATTGGAGATTTTATAGAATTTTCAAATAATTCCAATGCTGATGATAAATTCACGGCAAAAGTCATAAATCTTCACAAAGCTGATAATTTTGTTGAACTTTGCAAAAATATTAACTGCAATAATGCCGGTTTTGCCACTAATGAAGAACTTATAAAAGTATTAGAAGAATTCTATACCTCAGACAGGCAAAAAGAATATGGCGTAGTAGGTATTGAAATTAAAAAAATTTAATAAAAATATTTATTTCCATAGCAACAAGACCTAAATGTCACTAATTTGTTGCTACTCAACCTTTTTAAATGCTTGACAGATCATAAAAAACATTTATTCTATATCCTAATAACCAATTAGTGATATATTATGATTGAGATTACATTAAAAGATTTAAGGAGAGCAATCTCGTATGTGAAAGACTGCAGTCGCACCGACAACCTTCTTCAAGACGTTACTGATGACGATTTGCTTAACTATGACTTTGCTCGAGATTTACACATGGGAAACGTCCGTGTATTCAACGTATTTATTGAACTGCAACGCATTCATGGCATAAACTTACCCATGGATTTGTTCAATACCATGCCTGATAACACGGTCGGTTCGTTACTGAACGCCATCAATAAACATCTTGGCGCCTCTTAAGAAAGCACCCTTCCGGGTGCTTTTTTGTTTCTAACAAGCATTAGTATCTACTCCAAAAAACTTGCCTAATGACATCATTAATGATATGATTAAACAATAAAAAGACTTTAATAACAGAGAAGTGATACGACAGACTATTAACAAATATTTTATTTCCGATTTCTCAAAATTTGCACGACTGTCCAGAAACACAACACTATATTGGCAATAGCTGAAGGATAGGCTTGTACATAGGCATTATGCACAAACCACAAAATCATATTAACAACCAAGGCATAGCGCATTTGCTGCTCATTTTTCGTGACATAAATACAAATCGTATAACTTGCCGAAGCAATGATCGGCAACCATCCGATAACACCGCGATTGTTGGCATATAACCCTATAATAACACTCAAAATAAGCAAAACATAGGTTATATTAATTGTCAGTTTACCTTTATAAGATAAAACATTCCGAATAAAACAAATCACACTGATAACCAATGCGGCATAAGCAAATAATGCAATATTGGCGACAATACCGAATAATGTATCGCCGATTTGCCAATACATAAGATCCTTTTTACTTTTCTTTACAACCGATATTGCAATGCAAATCGCCGACAGTAAAGAAAATATGTTTCCGACAATCAAATAAGTTTGCACTAAAAAATTTCCTTCAAACTACTGAAAAACACCATTAATCCACCGGCTCCACCATAATTTTAACCATCGCCATACGCCCCATATCATCCACCGCTTTAATTTCCGAAACGCCGATTGACGGCGTAAACTCTGTAACTTCTCCCACTTTTGCTTCTTTAATCAGCTTATTATTAATAAACCAATAGATATATTTCACGTCAGCGTCGGCAACGGCTTTCAAAGCAATTTTCTCGGATTTCAACTGCTTTGAGCGCACCAAAAAACGACTGTTATCCGTCGGTGCAACAATTTTCGGTGCTTTCCCCGTTAACTCCGTATCCGTCACGGCACAATTTTCCATAAACTCCGGCGGACGTCGAATGCCAATACCGACAGCCGCATACGCCTGCAACACATCAGACGGCCAAAAATTATAACGCCGCATGGTTGTTGTCGGTGGCTTATGACGACAAGCCCGTAATCCGGTCTTAACATCTATCGGAATCATTCTGGCCACATTCGAAACTTTAACGTCTGTAACACCCGGAATAAAATATGTCTCCGTAACATCTTCGCAACCATCTGCGGCAATATCTCCTGTGTCACGACATACTACAACCGTTTCCAAGTTTAGCCGGCCACTCGCATGAAAATGTGATGAAATTTTATTTTGCCGCGCCAAACGCCGCACCAAGCGGAAGAATAACGGCGCCGCAGCCTCCCGTCCCACAAATGCATTATTCGGCGAGCCGTCAAAATTACCAATCCAAACCGCAACAACAAATTTTCCAACCACTCCAACACTCCACGCATCCTTAAAACCATAGGATGTGCCTGTTTTCCAAGCCACGGAATATTTTGGCTTATGTGCCGTAAAACCGGTAGCTACATCATCTACTGCCTTATTTTCGCTCAACATATTAAGCGTTAAAAAAGCCGCCTCCGGTGAAATCAACTGTTCACTTTTCGAGGTTACATCACTTATTAATCGAATATCGGTAAATTTTCCGTTATTGTAAAGCATGGCATACATAGCCGCTAAATTTTCCAGTGAAACTTCCGTACCGCCAAGTGCCATAGCTAAACCATAAAATTCTGCCGGCTTCAATTTTTTTACCCCACACTTGGCAAGCAACTGATAAACGTTTTCCTCCCCCACCCGCAATAATAAACCAACCGCCGGAATATTACGACTGTAAATTAAAGCCTGAGTTGCATTCACCAATCCGTAAAATGAGCGATCAAAATTTTCCGGCGTATAAAGTCCGTAATTTTTCGGCACATCTTTAAGCATTGTTTTCGGATGAATAATTCCTTTTTCAAGAGCCAACGCATAAATAAACGGCTTCAGAGCCGACCCCGGAGAGCGTAAAGCCTTTACGCCGTCAACCTGTCCCTCTATCGCCACATTGTAAAAATTATTTGAACCGATATATGCCAACGCTTCCATCCTTTGCGCATCAACAATCAATACCGAGGCATTATAAATTCCGTTTTGCTGATGTTCTCGCACATATTGATGCACAATATCTTCCGCCTGATGTTG
Organism: Alphaproteobacteria bacterium; assembly: GCA_045590435.1. GTDB lineage: Bacteria > Pseudomonadota > Alphaproteobacteria > RF32 > CAG-239 > RUG410. The sequence goes on from JAZNQW010000029.1 coordinate 4,143, forward strand.
CATATTCAAATCAATCGTTGACACAACCCGACCATGTTTATGTTCCAAAATCCGACGCGTTAAATGTGGCGCTTCATTAGGCAAATAAACGCCAACCGCAAGCGGTAAATCCAAATATTCGTTTTCTTTATGGTTATAATTCTGTCGCCATATTTCTTTCAATCGACGAGCCGCCTGCCGATTATTTTGCCGCCCTTTTTCTGATAATAATGACCTTTTTTCAGGATTTTGAGGAACAACTGTCAGCGCCAATATTTGTTGTAAATTAAGTTGTTCTGTCGGTTGATTAAAATACACCTGTGCCGCAGCCCCAATGCCTTCTATATTACCGCCGTAAGGTGCCAAATTGAAATATGCTTCTATAATTTCCTTTTTCGAATAAAATAGTTCAATTTGTATTGCCCGCAATATCTGTTCCATTTTACCGATTATGTTTGCCGAATCAATATGATACACCATACGCGCCACTTGCATGGTGACGGTGGATGCCCCACGCCGCCGCCCGCCGGTTAACATTTGCATCACCGCCTTGACCATACTCAGCGGATTAACACCGAAATGATAATAAAAACCGCGATCTTCATAAAGTAGCAATGCTTGAGTTGCCTCCTCCGGAATCTCTTCGTACGGCACAAATAATCTATATTTATCGTCCATACTCAACGACAACTTCATTAACTTTCCGCTGCGATCATATACAGCCGAAGAAAAACCATATTGCGCATATAAATCCGGTTTAGGCAACAACAGATAAAATATCGCAATAACAACCGCCGCACCAACAATACTTCCCCAAAGCCGATGATGCCGCAAATACTTTAATATGCTGTTCAGCTTACTCATCAACCGTCATCACAAACGCATCCGAATTTGCCCGAACCAAAGGTTGATACAACGCCGCCGCATACACCGCCGGAACCGTCCATTGTCCTTCGGCCACAACTTTAACTTTATAGCTAAGCGTTGCCGTATCCGCACCAATATTCACATACGCAATTACTCTGTCTTCCCTTATTTCTGAGGCATCTAACCAATCACTTGCCGTCACGCTGTTGTTAACAACTTCAAAACAACCCGACAACAAATCAACTATTGCCACATCTGTATAACGTTTGCGATTAAAACTTTGATAACTGATTACTACCGTCAGTTCATCTCCTACTTTTGCCGACGTCACCCGTTGTCCGTTTTTATCATAATACGTTTTTTCAATCTCCATACCTTCAGCCGTAGCTTTTACTTGTGCATCACGCACAAACCCTTGTTGGCTGACCGCATAATAAAACGGCTCATCCGAAGTGACGATCAAATTCTTTGTTTCCGACGTAAAATCAACCGTCGGGAATGGCGTCATTTGCGATTCAAACTCCGAAAAACGAATATTCTTATCGGTTTCCGAAACATCAAGCGCATTCAACGTCAATGTCGCCCAAGCCGCTGATTTCGTCGTAAAATTACCACCTGAAAAGGCATTCAAGATGCGCTCAACATCTTCAGCGCTTGTCTCTTTAAAAATATCAGGAAAATGGCTGGCCATCAAATAATCGTTTATAATATTGTCCACATCATTTTCGCTTTTTTCATAGCGCCCGACCAAAGCATTCGCTTTAGTTTTATTTTGCAATAAATCATAACTCGCCGCCATAAATGATGCACTCAAACTTTTTTGCCATGTTTTCGGATAATGCTTTTTATAGTGCTGTTCCAAATTCATCAAATAGTTAGTGGTAACACGCCCGTTAAGCGTCAAAACATATACCGCATAGGCCGGTATAAAATCATCAAGATCATCTGGCATTTGCACTGCCTGAGATTCACAATAATCCAATGCTCGATTAAGTATTGATGGAGGCACATTGAAATTATGCCGTTGTGCCATCAACAAGAAATGCGTACTGTAAACGGAAGCATATCTGTCAGCCTTTGCCCCTTCAACACTCCACGCGCTGAAACCGCCTTCCAAGGTTTGCCGTTCGTAAAGTTTGGCAATAGCATCATCATATAAAGCATATACATCAACATTTTCAATCAACTTCGGATATTTGAAAAACACCTCAATGGCCGGAAAGACCTTGCTGATGGTTTGTTCGGTGCAATAATGCGGAAATTTATCAAGATATTTCAGTAACCCACCCGATAAAACCATAGGTGAAGTTGAAGCAGAAAGTTGTTGCACTCGATATTGAGCATATAAATCTTCCACCCCGCTCAGTTGATATTTAGAACGCGCCCGCCCCATTTGAAATTTACTCTGATATAAAGTTGCCGGACGCACCCCAATACTATACGGCATAACCGATTTTTTACTTTTGTCTTTCACACTTTGGGCTGTAAACATAATCTCCTGTGAACCTAAGTTCTGTAACGTTTTAAAGCGGAATTGTAATAGCCCTTCCCCGTTCTCTTTCAAAGAAATTGTTTGCGTTTTTTCGCCAACCGTTTCAAAACCGGCACCGCTGTCAATACTAACCTGAACCGCATAATCATCTCCGGAATTTTCCACCAAATTACCGATACTCAGCCCCATAACAAACTCGTCATTTGGTGCAACATTAAGCGGTCCGGACGGAATCAGTGCAAAATCGCTGCGAGCCAGAACAGACTTAGCCGCACTGCCAAACTTATTCTCCGACACAGCAACAGCCATCACTTTAATTTCGCCGTTAAAACTTTCCGGTACCGCATAATGATATGTTCCGCCATTCTCATCACTGTTAACAACACCGCTCCAAAATGCAACCGGTTTCGCATTTTTACGAGCAAACGGATTAAGATTTTTCTCCAGCGCCAATGCATCAAAGTCGTCATCACCGCCGCTTGCTGCCAAATGGCGTAAAATCCGAATATCAGGCATAATTAAATCCATAATTTGCATAGTCTGCACGCGCAACGCCTTTTTCTTTAAAAACTCTGCCGGTAGATTTGGTTGGACATAACGCGCCACTTGTAAAATGCCTTGATTAACACCGTAAATAACAATCTTTGCCTTCTCGGATGTTTTATACCGCACAACCAAATCTTCACCGGATTTAACCGTTGTCGGAACGTCCAGATTAATTTGCAACCGCCGCTTATCTTGATTAATATTAAACGGTGCCGCTGCATAACTCAGCGCCGGCATATAAATTTCCGACGATTGAATATCTCGGAAGAATGCCACATTCACATAAGCATTTCCCTCTACCGTATCCGGCAATTTAATTGTTTCCGTTACAGAGGTCGTTGTGGCCTTAAACCATTTATAAGCATACACACTGTCGCGCTCAATGGTAATTAAACCATAACCCGTATAAGGAGCCGTAATTTGCATTTCAATCTCGTCACCGGAAGTATATTCATTGCGATTTAATCTCAGTCCCAGGCCAGCATCTCGATCAACCGAATGCGTCATATTGGCAGCACCGGCAACATTATACTCCGCACATGCCAACACAGTGCCGGTCGCATTTTCAACCATCAGCTTATATTCTCCGGCCTCGTCGGTTTTTAAGGCCACCGACGTTCCACCTGTCGGAATTTGCCATGCTTCACGCCACATTTCAACTTCTCTCGGCACCATCTGATAGTGATACATACCGTTTTCCTGTTCCACCAAACTTGAAATATAGTCTTTTCGAACCAGTTTCAGAGTCAAATTATCACGACTAATTTGTTGTAATGCATTGTCTGTGGCAATGAACGATACCTGACGCTTTGCATTCTTATGAACATAATTCAAATCTCCGTCAGCTTTCCAACCCACAAGATAATCCGCCTCTGCCGTCAACACACCGAGCGAGGTTTTAACACCGCGACCGCCACCCAATTCAAGTCCGTCCATATAAAGTCGCAAACCATACGGTCCGTCTTGAAAAGACGATATATCAATATCAAACACGCCTTTTCCCGCCGCGTCGGTTTCTATATCCGGCAACTCCTGCTCATATGATTGTCTTTTTTGTGCCGCATTCGGCGTCATAAACACATAGTCCGGAAATTCCTTAAACCGAAAAATCGCTGGTGTTAATGTGTATTTAGCTTTAATTTTATGCCCCACGGCCGGATTACCGTAAAGATTATAGAGGCTAACCTCAGCTTTCAAATTCTTCCGAGTTGTCCAGCCTTTCGCGCTGATATCTTCCCAATCAGCCTTAATCCGCAACGTATCCGGCATAAATTCTTCCACTTTAAACGGTAAATCCGCAACATAATATTGTTGATTATTTACCCCTTTAACATACAGTGTCAAAGTATATTTACCAGTCGGAGCCGTCGGCGCCAAATCTAACTTATATTCAGCAAAACCGACATCATCTGCCTGCAAATTCGCTGTTGCAACAATATCCCCGTTCGGATTATGTACTTCAACCGAAAACGGTAACTTCTTTGGCACACCCAAATCGCTTTGGCGAATAATTATTCCGAAATAAGCGCTCTCTCCCGGACGATAAATGCCGCGATCACTGAACATGGAACTTTTAAGCGCATAGTCTCCCTGTTTATAATCATACACACCACCGATATCAAACCGTGAAAAATTCATTACCCTGTCTGCCCGACCAATCGGCAGAAACGAAACATCTTCGCCCTTAGATACCTTATATGCTACCGGTTCTTTATCATTCTTAAAACTTTCAAAATTCGGCACCGTTGCCATGCCTTCAGCATTTGTTTTAACACTCAGCACCGGTAACCCGTTTTTGCCCAAAACCTCAACCGTGGCATCAGCAACCGGTTCTTGTGTTGTAATATCGGCCACAAACAAATTATGACTGCCGTCCATGTTTTCCTTAACAACAATTCCCAAATCGGTAATCATAATTAAACGCTTTTCAATATTACTTGAATAGTTCTGTCCGGCAAAACCGACCAATCGCAAAATGAAAATACCTTTTTTATCCTTAAAATATGCATTCAAATCCAGTGACGAATAATCCGCTTCCGCCGGATTTTTGGCATTTATTTTCAGCGTTTTTTCAAATACTTCGGAAATATTATCTTCCGTAAAGTCATAGTGCGTAAAAAACGGATGAGCAAAATCGCCGCTTGTTTGTGTAACCAAGTGATTCATATTTTCAGCCGCAATCCGTGCCAACGTTATTTTCAATTCATCAACGCCGCGCGAGAAAAATGCCACTTCATGCGATCCCTTACGTGCCAGCACCGCACCGTCTGTCATAATCCCCACCTCACGCGGATAGGGCGTCAATTCGGCCGTCATGACAACATCTTGCGCAAACTCATACCCTTCGGCCGATACTAAATCGTGCGCAACCGAGGCAATTAAACAACCGGTCGGTTGAGCAACATCATATTTAAAAACATGCACTTTCAGACCATTATCGGTATGCGAAACCTCTTGAATTTTCAATCTTCTTGCACCATTAATTGCCGCCGCTTTTCCATTACTTTTATGTAGTTCTTCTCGTGTTTTTGTGCAACTTTGCGGCAAAAAATATAATGCGAATTTATCACCCAAATCTGCCGCATTCACTGCCGTTGAAAAATTTATAAAAAACATTTGCTCCGGTTTATTATTTTGCTGTTCATTGCGCACAATCATTGATTGCACCGATTCAACCTTAAAAAATGAAGATTTACTCGGAATTTCAACCTTCGCCGATACCGGCTCGGCAAGCGCACGATTATTGTAGTCATTTTTAATTGCAAAAGCGGAAATCTCGGCAAAATCCGCCTCTTTTTCGAGTTTCAACGCTTCTGAAATTACATGCAGTTGCGTTTTATCGTCATTAATTTTGTAAGTGAAATCATATTTTTTACCGCCGAATGTTTTAATTTTAACACCATCTGCCACACTGTCGATATTTATCGGATAATTAAATTCAAACGAAGCCGTTGCCATTTTATTATGCACATCACGCGGATCCTCATAAAATGCTGAATTGGTTACACGTCCCGTAAATTTTGGCGTTACAAAAGAAAAATCTCTGTCTTTAATTTTTATATTGGAACTGAAAATGCTTTTCGGTAATTTCACTTTATATTTTGTATCCGGCAAAAAATCTCCTTCCGGCTCAAATCGCAAACCCTTATCAGTAAACCATTGCCATTCGCCGCGAATTTCCGGCTCAATTTTTATACCGGCATCAAGCGGTTGATACATCAAACTCGGCTTAGCAACAGGCATATCGAAGCGCACATAAAGCGGTCGTGGTTTTACATAAGTTTCCGAAACAGTCTTTTCAATAATTGTTGCCGCCGGAATCTTATGGCTTCCGAATTGGTAATTTCCACTCAAATAATACCAGAAGGCCGCCCCAACACCAAGTATTGCCAACACCGCCGCCGATATAATTTTAGTTCGCATACCACCGAATTTCATCTTTTCCTCCATAACTGTTTTCAACCGGAACAATATGTTTTATCGTATCTTTTGCAGAAATATAATAAAAGTTTTTTCCCTTTTTATACACAAAATCTTTTACAAAAAATCATAAAAAAGTTGTCATCAATCAAAAGTTTTGCTACACTAACACTTGGTTTAAAGGAGATAAAACATGAAAATTTCAAAATTTCCGTTGTTTTCACTTGTATTGCTTGGTGGAGCGATAATTTACGCTGTTGTTTTTTGTAAATTTGACACTGCTAAAATATTATTGGATGATACCTGTAAAATATTTGTTCAAAACACTATAACAACTTTTCTAAATAATTTTGAAGCGGCAAAAGACTATAAAGGGCAAGAAATATCAGATGAATCTTTACAACAATTACAAAACATGTTTAAAACCCAATTTGGGCAATGTAAATTGAAAAATATTTCTATGTTAAAGGGTTTTCAAGCCAATTTGTCCGTAATTCTGAAAGTATATAATGTAACGCTTGATTGCGAAAACAAAAAAGATCTGCCAATCATGGTCACCTTGCGTCAAAAAGACAAAGATGTAGAATATATTGGATTGACAATCAAATAAAGAGGAGATTTATAGATGTGGAATACAGAATTATGGAATAAACGTTATAAAAAATCAGGCCGTATAGGACGTCTGGATTATTTGAAAAGTCAATTATTCATTTTAACCATAGCAGCCGGACTGGGATCATTAAGTTTTTTAACTTTTTCAAAAGTGCTGTTTGTCATTTCCTTTATTTATATTTGTATTTATCTATGGCTTACATTTTGCTTAATTGCAAAACGTTTACATGACATGGGATTGTCCTCATGGATGTTATTAATACCTATTCTTTTAACCTTCAGGTTAACGATTAATACCGGCTCCGGTTCGCACTCTTACGGTATTTTAAGTATGGTCTTCGGAAATATTGCCGATTATATTTCTATGGGCATTTTTATTGCTCTTTTTATCGCACTGATAAGCATTAAAGGTACAAATACCGATAATAAATACGGAAAAGCACTAAGATAAACATCTTTTACAAATGCTTTGAAATATAGAAAAACCAAATTTTAATAGACAGATAGCTCACAAACAATGCAAAAAACCGCCCGTAATAAGGCGGTTTTCAAAAATGGCACAGAATGTTTGCAATTCCAAACTTAATCATCCGTAATAATTTGCAACATTAAAAAAATTGATAAAATACTATCTTGAACAAATATTTTTTACATTAAATAAACCTGAATTATCTGCAAAAACATTTATTACCTGTTTAACTTCTTTCATTGTTGAACAAACTGCAATCACACCGGAAGCAATACATTTTTTGCGATACTCTGCAGTATCGTTGCCCTCTGCTCCAACAAAGGCTACGCTTCTCATTCCGGCGTCATTAGCGGCAACAAAATCATTCAAGCTATCCCCAATTACAATACAATCTTCAACATTATATCCTTTAGTTTTAGCCGCCAATAAAAATAAATCCGGTGCCGGTTTACCATGTTTAACCATATCCACGATAAAATAATCGTTCGGCGACATATATTGCTCAATCCATTTAAATTGTGTCATTTTCCATGCATGTTGCTCTTTGGTGGCTCCGGTTGCGATACAATGTTCAAAACGATTATCTTGCATTACAGATTCAACGCCATCAATCGGTTGCATGTACAGAATGGCTTTGTGAAACTCCACCGACTGAAGCAAGTGGCTTGCATTTTTCAAGGGTGACATTAGACTAATCAATTTAACCCTTTTTTAATAGTTATATAATATATGCAAATTATTATTTCCTGCGCAATAAACTCGAAAGATAACTACATGAATTTGAGTAATCGTATAGATTGGATTGATTGCTGCAAAGGCTTTGCATTATTACTGGTAATTTTAGGTCATAGTACTTCGTCTCAATATCAACATGAGCATTTTTTAACTCAACTTATTTACTCTTTTCATATGCCGTTATTTTTTATCTTATCGTGCACAACCTTTAAATTTTCTCCGAATATAAAAGAATTTATCAAGAGAACTCTTAAAAGTTTTAGACATCTCATTTTTCCTGCCATTCTGATTTACGTTTTCAGTATTTTATACCTTTTCTGTGATAATACAGCGTCGCAACAAATTGATTGGAAATATCAAATAGATAGATTTATATATGCAAGCGGTTGTCAATTTGGAATTCGCCCATGTCTGGGAATGACCTGGTTTTTATATGTTTTGTTTTTCGGCCGAGCAATTCTGGATTTATTACAAACATATCTTAAGAAAAAATCTTTACTCTTTGCTGTTTTTCTTTGCTGTTTGGTCGGCATATTAGGACGCAATTGTTGGTATTTTTTTTCAATTGATGTAACTTTGGCCATGATGCCTTTTTTCTATTTTGGATACATCCTAAAAAAGTGGGATATTAATCATAAAACTACGTTGACATTCTTTTCATCCCTTTTGGGATTTATCTATTTTTTCATCATTACAAATGATACAATATTTTATATTCCATGCAGAAATTATCCTCAAATTCCACTATGCTACGTTCTTGGAATCTTAGGAACTCTTTCGTTATGTTGCTTATTTCAAATATTACTAAAAAGCAACAAAATGACCTTATTTCTATATTTAGGAAGAAATGCTCTCACATTGTTTATGATTCATTCTTTAGATTATACATACAGTTCATTATATAATATTACATCAAACAACATTATTAATGGAGTATATCGTGCAATCATTGATATATCTGTTTTATTAATGTTAAGATGGGGCAAAATTTTTGTGCAATCCATTTTTCTTCCAAAGTCCGATAGTTGATAAAAAAATGCCGTTTTCGAGAACGAAACAATCGGACTTTTCTTTAATCAGCCCCAATAACGACAAAAGGCTCTCTTCCTAGTGCCTTTCTTAAAATGGTGCGGAAAAGTTTGCGAGTATCGAACTGAAAATTATGATGAATCATTAGTTTTTCAAATTAAACAAATCGATACATTTATTCGTTACAACAAAAAGATTCTATAAAATTCCATTTCTCATCATCTAAAACAAAGTGAAAACATTCACAATTTTTAATACCTTCCACCTTAAGTCCACACGCCCAACATAAGGCTCTTGTTACGCCACCATGTGTTGCAATCGCTATATTATTATGATTGTCGGTCTTAATAATATGCTCAAGACAGTTTTTTATAGTATTAAAGTTTTTGTTGATTTGCCGTTTCTTTTCTTCGCTCTCGGTGGCCCAAAACCAAAACATTGTTTCCTTTAATGCCTCATTAGTAATAATCTCAATATTTTTGTTATTCGTGATGGCAATTTTCGCTGTATCTATTGCGCGTTTATATGGTGAAGAATAAACAACTTCAATATTTTTATCTGCAAAATACTCTCTCAAATTTTTTGCCTGCAAAACACCTAAATCCGTCAGCCAAGCGTCTATGCCGGTGCCATATCTTTTCCCTGCCTTATTTTCGTTTGTTTGCCCGTGTCTGAAAAAATAAAAATGTCTTTGCATAAAATATCCTCTGTTGAAATCAAATTATCTTAATTATTATATAAAATCAATAAAATATCATCAAAAGTCCGATAATGTTTGAAAAAATAGTATTTTCAGAGAACAAACAATCGGACTTTGTGGGATTAAGTCCTGATAAAGCAAAAAGGCACCTCAAAAGGTGCTTCTTATAAAATGGTGCGCTCTACAAAAAACTATACAGGTTTTCGCAAGTTTTGTCAAGAATAAATTTTTGGCAATGTGAATCTTAGTTAAAATACAGCCCCGTAATGGCAACAAAGCCTAAGATAAGCGCAATCAGCTTTTGCGGCGTGAATTTATCCGTTTTAAACAGCACCGAGAGGAAGAACATCACAAAAATCCCCATTTGCTTAATTGCCATCACGATGGTCGGCGTATCGTTGATAAAGCTGAATGTTTCCAACACATAAAAAATCGTTTCCAAAATACCGATAGCAAAGGCCAGAAAATAAAAGCCGTTATACCAGCGCGGATTGGCGGTGTCTTTTTTATCGTCATCTTTACCTTTAAGCGCAAGGTAGCCAAAATACGGCAACGCCACCACATAATAGCCGAGGTTGAGCGTGATTTCACTTGCCCCATACGCCGCCGATATCTTAATTAGATAAGTTGCCACCACATACAAGAACATTGTGCCGAGAGTAAGCACAATCCCAACCGGCTTGACCTCTTTAACCGAAGTTTTTTCGTTTTTGATACAGTTAATATAAAACAGCGCGATGGCAAACACAAACAAGCTCAATAATGCCAAAAAGCGCGCCGAAAGTGTTAAATAACCGAGTATACAGTCAATAATGGCGGTAAAGAACAGCTCACTGCTTTGCACCAAGCCAATCAGCGCAATCGGCGTATATTTCAACGCCTTCAAAAAGCAGATATAACCGAGCAAAATCAATATGCCGTGAAGCGCGACATAAGGCAAGGCCTTAAATGTGCATTCAATGCCGATAAACGCGCCGATAGCCACTTGCCCGATACCGGCAATCAGCGAGAGTAAAAACACCATTTTATGGATATTGTGGCGGCTGACGGCATAGTCCAACGTGGCATCGGAAGCCGAATCAAACAAAGTCGCCAACACGGCCGTGTATCGTTTATCTGTCATTTTCGTTTCCTTTAATCAGAAAAATAACCTATTAAAGAATAAGATTTTATTAATTGTGCATAAAAAGTCCGATAATGTTTGAAAAAGTGCTGTTTTGGGAAACAAAACAATCGGACTTTGCGAGAAACAACCCTAACAATGCAAAAAGGCACTCCTTCGAGTGCCTTTCTTAAAATGGTGCCGCTGAACGATTGTTCCTCGGCGTTTTTTACG
>JAZNQW010000030.1:0-10524 GCA_045590435.1 Alphaproteobacteria bacterium
GATGATGCGCCGCGTGAGTGATGTGTTTGACTGTTGGCTTGAATCCGGCTCTATGCCGTATGCGCAAATTCACTACCCGTTTGAAAACAAAGAGTGGTTTGAAAATCATTTTCCGGCCGACTTTATTGTTGAAGCCATTGACCAAACGCGCGGTTGGTTTTATACGCTGACGGTACTCTCTACGGCTTTGCATAATCGGCCGGCGTTCAAAAACTGCATTTGTACCGGCTTGTTGATGGCTGAGGGCGGACAGAAACTTTCTAAGCGTTTGAAGAATTATCCGGATCCGAATGAAATTTTGGAAACGGTTGGTTCTGAAGCTCTGCGTTGGTTCCTCGTTTCTTCTCCGGTATTAAAAGGCGGCAACGTGGCGGTTGATAAGGAAGGCAAAGAAATTGCCAAAGCTTCACGTGCGGCTATGATTCCGTTGTGGAACGCGTTTTATTTCTTCACACTGTATGCTAACGCCGAAAATTATCAGGCCAAAGAAATCACATCTTCTACCGAGGCAATGGATAATTATATTTTATCTAAGTTGAAGTTGTTGGCTGAAAAAGTTAAAAACGGGTTTGAAACATATGATATTGCCGATGCATGTGTTGAAATCAGCAACTTTATGGAGATTTTGAATAACTGGTATATTCGCCGCACACGCGATCGTTTTTGGCGCGGTGAGGAAGCGGCATTTGACACGCTTTATACGGTTTTGGTTAATGTAGCTAAAATTGCCGCGCCGTTAATGCCGTTTATCAGCGAATACGTTTATAAAAATCTGACCGGTAGCGAATCGGTTCATTTGTGCGATTATCCGACGTTAAGCGGTATTCAAATTGATGAAAAACTGATGACGGAAATGGACTTTGTTCAAGATTTGTGCCGTGCCGGTAAATTTATTCGCGAAGAAAAGAATTTGCGTAATCGTTTGCCGCTTTCAAGCCTGACAATTATCGGAGCAAAATTGTCACCGGAATATCAGGAAATTGCCAAAGATGAGCTGAATGTGAAAGAAGTGAAATTTGACGACAACCTCAGCAATTATGCCAGCAAAAACGTATATTTATATACGCCGCTGTTGGGTAAAACGCTGGGTAAAGACATGGGCGCCGTGATGGCGGCATATAAGCAAGGTCAATGGCAACTTAATGATGACGGCACACTTTCTATTGGCGGTAAAACGCTGACAAACGACTTGTTTGAAGTGCGTTTGGATATGAAAGAAGGCGTGGCCGGTCAGGCATTTGACAGCAATAAAGCTGTTTTGACGCTTGATACCAACGTTACCGATAGCTTAAACCGCGAAGGTATGGCACGCGACTTTGTACGCTTGGTACAGACACTGCGTAAGGATAAAGATTTCAATATTTCCGATCGCATTGAACTGTGCTATACAACACAAGATGCCGAGCTTGCTAAAGCACTTAAAGAAAATGAGCAATATATTGCCGAGCAGGTTTTGGCAGTTAAAGTTCTGCCGAATTGCTCTGCCGGCACAGAAGGTGAAATTGATGGGGCAACGGTGGTGTTTGACGCCAGAGTTGCCGCTTAACAGCAAATTTAATTTCCGATCAATATGCCCGTTTCGGCGGGCATATTTTTTATTCAAAATATCACAAAAAAAACGTCTGCTGATATGTAATCAACAGACGTTTTCTATTCGAAAAAGCATTAGTTAGCTTTTTTCAAAGCCTCTCCTAACGCTTCACCCAAAGAAGAACCTGTGGTTGTATTGGAATATTCTTCCAACACTTTCTTTTCTTCTTCAACTTCTAAGGCTTTGATTGACAAGCCCACTTTGGCATTCTTTTTATCTACCGAAGTTACTTTAGCTTCAATCATATCACCTTCATGGAAGTTTTCCGGATTTTGCGAAGCCTTATCTTTAGACAGATCCGTCTTCTTAATTGTGGCTGTTAAACCCTCAACTTCAACGGTAATGCCCGTATCTTCCACAGACTTCACAACAGCTTTTACCACATCACCTTTCTTCAGGCTGGCCAAAGCTTGTGCCACACTGTCTTCAGAAAGTTGTTTAATACCAAGGCTGATGCGTTCTTTTTCAACATCAACATCAATAATTTTAGCTTCAATTTCTTGACCTTTGGTATAATCTTTAACAGCTTCTTCACCCGATTTTTCCCAAGAAATATCCGACAAGTGAATCATACCGTCAATTTCTTCGGTTAAACCGACAAACAAACCGAATTCGGTAATATTTTTAATTTTGCCACTGATAACCGATCCGACCGGATGTTCTTCAATATAAGCTGCCCAAGGGTTCGGTGTGCATTGTTTAATGCCAAGGCTGATACGACGCTTATCGCCATCAACTTCTAATACCTTAACTTCAACTTCTTCAGAAGTCGAAACAATTTTGCCCGGATGAACATTCTTTCTGGTCCAGCTCATTTCTGAAACGTGAACCAAACCTTCAATACCATCTTCCAATTCAACAAATGCACCGTAATCAGTGATGTTAGTTACTTTACCTTTGTAAATTTCACCAACCTGGTACTTATCGGCGACAGCCTGCCACGGATCACTTTCCAGTTGCTTCATGCCTAAGCTGATGCGTTGTGTGTCTTCATTGAAACGAATCACCTGAACTTTAATGTTTTGACCAACACTCAAAACTTCGGCCGGATGATTAATGCGCTTCCAAGAGATATCGGTTACGTGCAACAGACCGTCAACGCCACCCAAATCAATGAACGCACCATAATCGGTAATGTTTTTCACAACACCGTCTAAAATAGCACCTTCTTTAATACCGTCAATCAATTCGGCACGTGCTTCTGCTCTGGTTTCTTCCAGAACCACACGACGTGAAACAACGATATTGCCGCGAACCTTGTCCATTTTCAAAATTTGGAACGGTTGCGAAATGCCCATCAACGGCGAAATATCTCTAATCGGACGAATATCAATTTGTGAACCCGGCAAGAAAGCAATAGCTCCGTTCAAATCAACCGTAAAGCCGCCTTTAACACGACCAAAGATAATACCATTTACACGTTCGCCGGCATTCATAGATTTTTCTAAGTCAACCCAAACTTCTTCACGACGAGCCTTCTCACGTGAAAGAACAATGTTGCCGTCTTTATCTTCATAACGATCAACCAGAACTTCAACTTGGTCGCCCACATTCAGTTCCGGATTGGTTCCGAACTCGCGCACCGGAATGTTGCCTTCAGATTTCAAACCAACATCAATGGTTACATAATCATCTGTAATTTTTACGATTGTACCTTTAACAACCGTGCCTAAAATACCATTCTCGCCGAATTGCTCATTGAGCAAGTCTTCAAAATTTTCAGTCATTTCAGGGATTTTAAATTCTGTATTTGTCATATAAATTTAAATTTTCAAAAATGCCAACCCTTTCAGCGGGCGGACTTGTGCGAGGTTGAAAACACAGCCGTTTGCGGCGCACCCCGCAAAACAGTTGCTTTTGTTATACATAAAAAATATTATTTTTCAAGTGTTTTTTTCAATCATCCTGAGGGATTATTCTTTTATTGTTATCCTGTGGCAAGCGTAGTGCAATTATAAGATTTCAGTTCCTTTAAATATGCCAGAAATCAAAAACAGAAACAGAATTTGCCATATCTATGCAATTTTTTTTGCAAAAAACACCTTCTCGTATTTCATAATTTGACAAAAAATACTTGATTTTTAGAAAAAAACGTGTTTAACTGGGCGTAGTTAGTAATTTTTAATTTCTCTTATTATGAACAAGGATCAAAAAGCGGCATTGAAAGCGCATGTCCTTTCACCCGCGATTTCGTTATTTGATTTCGTATATTCGGAAACTGCCGAGTATCACGGTATCAACAATCTGCCTGAGGAACAGTATATGCCGGCCGCATACCAGATTTGCTTGCAAGTCTTGCAACCGGTGGCCGATCATTTCCAAAGGTCTGTTAAAATAATCAGCGCTTACCGCTCACCCAAACTTAACCTGCTAGTGGGCGGCGCACAGAACTCTCAGCACCTGACCTGTCAGGCGGTAGATTTCAAGGTTGTCGGTCTCAGCCACAACACTGTCGCCAAGTGGATTGCCGAGCATTTGGACTATGACATTTTGTTGCTCGAATATGAAGATTACACTGATATAGAGCATTCTGCATCGTGGCTTCATGTGTCATACAACAAAGGAGCTAACCGTCGGTTAGATTTGACGACTGAAGCCGGTTTGCATGCCGTGCAACTTTCCCCAAATTTCACATTGTGGGAGATGGTACGTTCGGCCACCGCAACGGCACGCAAAATTTACAACATTCCCGATGAAGCCGGTATTGAAAGGTTGCGTCTGGTTTGTCGTAATATCTTGCAGCCGGTACGCAATCATTTCAACCGTCCGGTGCGTGTCAATTCAGGCTATCGTTCACCGGCACTCAACCGCGTACTCAGCGGTGCCAGCAAGTCATCACAGCACATGAAGTGTGAAGCGGTTGACTTTGAAATAATGGGGCTGGACAATTTTGATCTAGCGCAGTGGATTGCCAAGAACTTGGACTACGACCAACTGATTTTGGAGTTCTACGGCAACAACCCGTCTGATCCCAATGACGGCTGGGTGCATGCTTCGTTTAGCGCCAAGCGTAATCGTCATAAGGATCTGACGATTAACAAAAACGGTACTTTCGCCGGTTTGAAACCACGCTGATTTTCTCTTTAATGCCGCACTTCTTTTGAGGTGCGGCGTTTTTGTTACCCTCTTTTTATCCCCTGTCCCTTAACGATAAATTAGCAATTTTATTATATGCTGACGAAAAAAGAAGAGGATGAGTCTGATGAAAAATTTTATTACTTTGTTGTGCTTTTTGCTTTTGTTTTTAACCGCTTGCGGTCGTGATGATCATTCGACACAAGATATGGTTGAAGAACAGGATTATTCCGATATTGATATTGAAGAAGCTATCGGACCGTCCGCTTCGTTGGATTTGTTGCAAATTGTTGCAAAAGATCCAAAAGATTTCCGTAAAGAATTTAATAAACTGGACAACGCACAACAATATTATTTTTGTGCGGCTTTTGCCATGGGTGCTATGTCTGTATCCAAACCGGCTACCGCATCAGCTATGGTTAATTACTTCGTGGGCCTTGGCGTTGCCGAATATAATCGCGGTATTGATCCAGATACATATAAAGCCTTTGATTTCGGTAAAAATATTTTTCACTTTGAACCGGTGGTTAACACCATTTTACATAAAAAAATCTGTGAAAATATTATCGGTCGCGCTTCCGAGGGTGTGAAACATAAAAAATTGACAACTAAAAAAATTAATGAACTCGGTAAAGCAGAAGTGAAAAAAATTGTCGATTTTATTCAAAATACACATTAACAACACCACTCTTGCAGTTTAATCCAAACATTTTCCGAACCTTTCAACACGGAGATGCTTTGCGTTTCATAATGCAATAGGTTTGTTTTTTCCTCAAATCGCACATACGGTGTGGTAAAATATCGACCATAAATTAAACTGTCATCAATATGTAAGCAAATTTTTTCCCGTGCACAATACTTACCTTTTGCCTCATTCCATGCCAAATCATCAATATGAAACGAGCCATCTGCCGCCACCGCAATTTTTTCCTTGGCATCAAAATAATCAAAAATACACCACAAATTATCATATTTAATTTGGTGTTGTGCCAAATATTTTTCAATATATTCCCGCGGACCGCCGCTGACAATATATACTTCATAACCGGCCGTTTTTGCCAAATTGGCCATAGTTTTAAAGAAATCCGGTGCTTTATTTATAACACCATGAAAATCAAAACTTATTTTTTTACCATTCATCTTCTGCATCAGCAAAATTTTTATTATACCATTCCTTCATAGAGTTCGGGCTTAAAATAGACAACGAATTAATATCCACTTCGGCGTCATCTGCCGGTCCTTCAATTTTATAATCTGCAGCAAAAATGGTGCCGTCTTTGTTGGCCAACAAATTACCAACCACCGGTATTTTACCCAGTAATCGATTCAAACTGTATGCTGGTGCAATCGCCCCATTAATGTGAATATCCGACGTGGCACGATTATATGTTCCATGTGCAGTCAGCCCCAAAACATTGCCTTCTGCCTTGGCGTGCTTTAAGCGCAATATTTTGTATTGATACTCAAACGGTGCACTGCTATGCGTAAATGTCAAACCGTCACCTTTCAACAAATCCAACATACCTGTCAATGAAGCCACCGACAAAAGTTGTGCCATTACCGGTGCATTTTGAATGCTGAAATCGCGAATAGCCGCATGACCGATAAACTTTTTATGGGCATCACGTCGCGCCTCTATTTTTAAATTTCCGCCCACCATATTATCATACAAGTGCAACACTTTAAGTGTGCTGCCGGCATTATTACTGTCAATTGACAGATAGTGTTCATGGTTATCTCGCGGTGCATAATCCACATTCACTTTAATTGATTTATCAACACCGAAATTACCAATCATGTGCAATTCATCAATACCCACACCGTGACGCAATTTTACACTGCCGGCAAAATTTTGTATCGGCGTGGTCTGATTGGTCCATAAACTGCCAACCGTTATAAATATATCGGTATTATTCACTTTTTCAAGTCCGTCATCTTCGTTCTCCTGCACCGGTGGCGTTGATGGCTTTTGCGCCGGCTCGTCTTTTTGTTCAAACAACGGTATTAAGTTGTAACTGTTACCGGAAATTTCAACCTTGATGGTCGGCGTATCTGAATCAGTTAAGTTGATTTTTGCCCGTGCTGAAGTTTTAGGGGCACTGATATCGCTGATTTCAATCAACTTCACGCGTCCGCTCGGATAAGCGCTGATATTACCCTTCATGGTCCAACCTGCCTTAATCAAATTAAATTTCGGCACAGCCAACAATTTTTTGTTCTTTATTTGTAACTTCACATTGGCCGTTGCCGCTTGCCCTTTATCTTTCACTAAACCCAAATAAGCATAGTCCAACTTTGTTTGCTGTAAATCGGCTTGAACATCCACGTCTATCAAATTATCTTTTTTCACCACCACATCAGCCTGAATATCAACATTCCCATCTAAGCTCGGTGCATTTAAAACCGCCCAATCTAACCCAAGTTCTTTTTTCACGGCATCATCTAACATCAACGCAATATGGCACTTACTCTGATAATCTTTGGCCGCAAATTTTTCATCCATTTGTAATTGCACCGGTATTTTGTCAAATTGCGCATTTCCTTGTAAATTCCACCCTTTGGAGTTGACTTTCAGTTTCATGTTTTCTGCCGTAATCTGATGATTTTCAATCAGCTTTGTGCTTAACATATTATGTAAATCGGCATTTACATCCACCTTAATGTCTTTACCTTCTAAATCTTGCCTCAATTCGAAATCCAATTTTAAACGTACATCAACCTGTCCGCTGATATCTTGCGGATTGATTCCCATATCGCGCGTAAATTCAAGCGGCGGATTATCTATTAATTTCAAAACATCCGGAATGTTTGAATTTCCAATTAAATCAATCGTTATAAAGTTATCTTCTTTATCCAAATCATAAATATCTACCTTACCTCCGGTAATAATCACACCGTCACTCACACCTTTATCTATATCAATTAAAATATTCCGATTTGAAAAATGTGCCGTTCCGTAAACGTGATGCACTACCGGCATACCTTCCAAATAAAACAAATCAACGTCATTCAAATATCCGGTGCCTTTTAACTGCAGCAATCCCCATGTTTCCGACTTATGGTCATATCCGAAATCAAATACGAATTCCGCCTTCTGCGCCGTGCCGCCAATCAACCCGTCTTTACACCATTGCCACGCCGGCTCGGCCACATAACGCGGCCAGAATCGCGAAAGAGCACTAAATGGAAATTCTGCAACTTTGGCTGTCCAACGCATCTCAAAATCTCTCAGCGAATTTTCCATAAAATAAGTTTCAAACCCACTGGCCTGCAAACTGATTTGTGCTTCCTGCCCGCCCATTTTTAATGATGCCGAATCAATATGAATTTCATCTATCCCGCCGGTAATTTCTCCGCTTAATGCCATCTTATCTATATCATAATTATACTTTTCCTCACCGTTAAAAGATATATAACCTTTATCCCCGTCAAGTTCAAATTTAATATATTCAACCGCTTCGCTCAAATAATCTGCCGCTTCTTGAGTATGTTGTAACATATCTGCCAACTGAATTGACGTGCTGATTTTGCCGTTCACCGGCACATCTATATTAAGCATGGAAAGCATATTATCTTCTGTTGTTTCATTAAACGTGCTCATCACATCCGAAAGAATTAGATCAGAAAAAAATATCTCCAAGTCAAGTTTATCGGCGTTTGCATGATATTCACTTTCCACCCCGACTGAGGCTACCTTATCATTAATATTTATTGAAGCACCGGCATTAACTTCCATGTTAATTAAGTTGCGACTAAACTCAAAGTTTAAATCCGACACCAGCCAATCGCGGCCTAATTCCACTTCATGAAATTCCACATTGGCGTTAACAACTTTAATACTGTTTACAAAACTTTCCGGATAAATGCGGTCTGATGAATTATATTTTTGCATAAATTCTTTGAATTGTTCCATATAAAATTGCAATTTTTTTCTGTTAATTTCATCACCGTTATCCTCAGTCACACCGTACTTGGCGTTAACTACAACCATAGCGTCTTTCACTTCAACGTCGCTCGGTGCAATAATTCCCTTCAGTAACGCTCGCAAGCTGAACGATAAATACAACTTCGGCGCATTAACGGCAAAACTGTCGTCTAACTTGCGCACCTCTATATCTTGAGCCGTAATACGAATAGGTTGAATTGAACGCACCAATTCAATATGCACATCACCAACGTCTATTTGATATTCCGCCTCATCATAGTTTAAGGCTTGAATAATATATGGTTTTAAATACGGCATAGCAATCGGTCCGCGGTATAAAGTCCATAATGTCAGCAATAAAACCAACAGCATACCAATGCCGAAAAATCGGAACATTTTTCTGAAAAAATAGGCTTGCTGTGATATTTTTTTCATTATGCT
The DNA here is from genome assembly GCA_045590435.1 of Alphaproteobacteria bacterium. Classification (GTDB taxonomy): domain Bacteria; phylum Pseudomonadota; class Alphaproteobacteria; order RF32; family CAG-239; genus RUG410. Next base: position 9,033 of record JAZNQW010000030.1, read on the forward strand.
TTCCTATGCTCGCTTTCAAACCGTTATGCCACCTCGTCATCTTTAATTTTTTGTGCCAGTGCCGCCGATAAAAACAAATCAATATCACCGTCCAGCACAGCTTTGCAATCGCTGGTTTCTGCTTCGGTACGCAAATCTTTTACCAAACGATACGGTTGCAAAACGTATGAACGAATCTGATATCCCCAACCGTTATCGCCCTGATTGTCACGTGCCGCTTGCGCCAAATCGGCCTTTTTCTGCATTTCTATTTCATATAACCGTGCACGCAACATTTTCCAACAGTTGTCACGGTTCTGAAATTGTGACCGTTGCGTTTGACTTGAAACTACAATACCGGTCGGAATATGGGTAATTCGCACTGCCGAATCGGTTTTATTAATATGCTGACCGCCGGCTCCGGATGCTCTGTAAGTGTCAATGCGGCAATCGGCCGGATTAATTTCTATTTGCACGCTGTCATCAATATCCGGATAAACGCCGACTGAAGCAAAACTGGTATGGCGGCGTGCATTACTGTCAAACGGCGAAATTCGCACCAAACGGTGTACACCGCTTTCACTTTTTAACCAACCATAAGCATTTTTACCGCTGATTTTAATGGTTGCCGATTTCAAACCCGCTACATCTCCTTCGGTTTCTTCTATCGCTTCCACTTTATAATGATGATTTTCGGCCCACCGCATATACATTCTCAGCAACATCTGCGCCCAATCCATCGCTTCGGTTCCACCACTGCCGGCGTGCACTTCCAAATAGGCGTCATTGGCATCTGCTTCACCTGAAAGCAATGATTCCAATTCAGCATATTTTACTTTTTGCTTTAGGTCTTCCATATTGGCTAAAAGTTCATCCAACATGGCTGAATCTTCCGAACTTTCGGCAAATTCCACCATCTCAACGTAGTCCTTTAATGTGTTTGCAAATTCTTCATATTGCCGTAATCCGGCCTCCAGTGTATTTTTTTCGGTCATTAATTTTTGCGCTTTTTCCGGCTCGCTCCATAAATCCGGATTTGCACTCAAAACCGTTAATTCTTCCAATCTAATGGTGGCATTATCATAGTCAAAGATACCTCCTAAGCAACACCAAAGATTGCTCGATTTCACTCACCAAATTATAAAAATCCGCGCGCATTAATATTCTCCTCCCATCTGCAAACTGCTGCCTTCCGAACCAACAACGGCCGAATCACTGCCACCGATTACTCTTTGCCGATTATTAAAATCAAAGTCCGGTTTTAGAGCTTCGGTTATCACCGTTGTATCCGACGGTGATGACGGTTTACCGGTTTGCGGATTAACACGCACCAGTTTAATACCTGCCGGAATGCGGAAATTGGTATTCGGCGTATCTTTTAAGGCTTCTTGCATAAAATCATAGAAAATCGGTAAAGCGGCATGTGCGCCGGTTTCTATACGTCCCAAACTTTCCGGCTCATCAAACCCGATATACACGCCGGCTACCAAATCCGGCGAAAAACCGACAAACC
>JAZNQW010000031.1:0-10937 GCA_045590435.1 Alphaproteobacteria bacterium
GTTTTAGAACAAACAGGGAATTTTTCATAAAAAAGTGTATGAATACGCGACCAGACCATTTTTCAATTTTTTGCAAACATACCGCAAAATCTGGGCTTTCAAGGCATAAAAAAATACCCACCGCAAAGGGTAGGTATTAACAGTTGGTCGGGGCGACATGATTCGAACACGCGACATCTTGGTCCCAAACCAAGCGCTCTACCAGCCTGAGCTACGCCCCGTCAAAACGTATATTTACACCATATTTTTTATTTTGCAAGCATTTTTTTATCTTTTGCCTCTCTCATTGCCACTTGCACATTTAAACGTGGAATTGCGCCAACCGAGGAAAAACTAAAAACATCTCTTTTTGAAATAATAAGGTGATCTACCACACCGATTTCAACCCCGTTCAACTGTTCGCACAGCTTTTTTGTTAACCTTTTATCTGCCTCTGAAGGCGTGCAATCGCCGCTGGGATGATTATGACAGAAAAACACATACACCGCTTTGGCATCCAACGCCTGATGCACCACTTCACGAACCGACACATGCGCTTTGTTAACCGTGCCGCGCCCCATCACACTCTGACCGATATAACGATATTTTTGATCCAAATAAAACATTCTGAACTCTTCAACGTCCAAATACGCCATTTCGTTTCGGCAAAAGTTGATAATACTGTCCAAGTTTTCCAGAAAAATAGGCTTATCTTCTTCAAAACAAGCGCTCACAATCCTTGAGACACACGTTGTCACCAGCTTAAAAGAGGCAATAGTAGAAGCACTTAATTTAAATTCTTCAGCCAATTTTTCCGGCGCCGCGTGCAAAACCGCACCCAAATCATGATTATACGCCGCCAAAATTTGCTTAGCCAGCGGTTTCACATCCCGACGCGGAATAGAATAAGTCAGCAACAACTCCAAAATTTCATAATCATCCATACTGGCGCCGTTGTCTTTTAAGAAACGCGTTCTTAATCGCTCTCTGTGTCCCAAATACAGCGGTTTATCGTCCTTTTGCGCTTTCATCCCAGTCCCTTTAATTCTGAAAATTATTTATATGGTGGTTTATCCAACCCTTTCGGCGAATAAGTAAACACTTCCACACCATCTTTGGTCACGCCCATAGAATGCTCAAATTGCGCCGACCAAGCATGATCACAAGTAACCGCAGTCCAACCGTTTGAAAGAATAACACCGTCTTTTTTACCCAAATTAATCATTGGTTCTATTGTAAAAAACATACCTTCTTCCATAACCGGCCCCGTTCCTTTCTTACCGCAGTGCAACACATTCGGTTCGTCATGAAAAACCTTACCTAAACCGTGCCCGCAGAACATATCAACCACCGAATAGCCGTATTTATGCGCATATTCTTCAATAACAGCACCAATATCACCGAAATGAGCCCCCGGCCGCACTGCATCAATGCCGCGCATCAAACATTCATACGTCACTTCACACAGGCGCTTACCCTTAATTTTCGGCTTACCGGCATAATACATACGACTGGTATCACCATAATAACCGTCAACAATGGCCGTCACATCAATGTTTAATATATCGCCGTCCGCCAATTTACGCTCATAATCCGGAATACCATGACATATCACCTGATTAATTGAAATACAAGTGGCTTTCGGATATCCGTGATATCCCAAACAAGCTGAAACAGCGCCTTTTGATTCCATAAATTTAAGACATAAATCGTCTAATTCACCGGTTGTAATACCAACCTCAACATAATCTGTGATATAATCCAGACATTCAGCCGCCACTTTGCCGGCCTTGCGCATACCTTCAAAATCTTCGGGACTGTCATATATTTTGATGCCGTTCTTATTCGTATACAACGTTTTTCTCCTTATTTTTTTTATAAGAGATATAACATTTGTATCTAAAAAACAAGAGCTATTTTATTCATATCCGCCGTAGCCGCTTCTTTTGAGATTACGTGCAACCGAACGTTGCTCTTGCTGCATTTTCTTTTTTGCCTTACGCGAAAGTTTTGGCTTATTTTCTTTTTTGCCTAACATTTGTTTGCCGGCATTTTTACCCACACTGATAACTTTACCGGCACTACGTTTGCCGTGATTATGCTTTTGAGCAAAACCTTCGCGCGGCGGCGTATCATCTTCAAGCTTTTGGGCATCTGCGAGCATATTTTCTTGGCGCAACAATACACGCTCACCGGTCGGGCTCAAAACAGAGAAAACTGCATCTTCTCTATCGGTTTCCTGATAAAGTCCGTTCATTGATTTCAACACAATCTGCCCGCTTCCCGGCGCGCGCACCAGCCCTAAAAATCTCTGTTCTTCAATATTTATATGCTTAATAACTTTTGAATATCCCGGCTTCATTTCGATAACATCGCCATTGGCAAAATTATGAAACTCAATTTTTTTCTCGCCTTTCAGAGCCTCAGCGCTGCTTTCACGCTGAGCTTCGTTGCCGTGTAAACCGATAATTTGTAACTTTTTACCCTTGCGCGCCATAAATTTGAAGAAATTTTTACAATTTTCCATCACGTTTTTAACAAATTGCTTTAATCCTCTGGCATTATTATGCCCAGAAAGTTGACGGTTTTTAACGAAATGGCACATATTCAATAAGTCTTTAACATCATTTTTTTCCAATTCTGCTCTGCTGAGCTCATTTAAATAAATTTTCACACCTTCTCGGGCTGCGCCGCGATACGTTTCCACTGTTTGCCAAAAGCGCACATCTCCAATAAATCGTTGTGCGCCATCAAGCACACATTTTTTACCCAAAGGAAAGTGCCGGTGGGTTCCTCTTACCATATGCACCAAGCTGGAAACCTGATCGCCTCCTTCTTTTTCATAACCTTCGCCAAATGCTCCGCTCACAAAAACAATCTGATCTCCGAAGTCCACATCACGATTATAGGTTTCGGCATTCGGATTATTAATGTTATCGTAGTTCCACACTACATCTTTGAAATCATCAGCACTATACATTTGCACATCTTGTTCGCGCAGAAATTCTAAATTTTTACTAGAGGTTTTTTGCAAATGACCGCGATTATCAATATAGAATATATCTTCACATTCTTGCCAACCATTAAAAGATCTGCGCATTTGGTCACCGTCAAGGAATATTTTTTTATCCATCTCTTTAGCAACAACCAAAGACGGCAACCAATGCTCTATACTCCGCGAAATCAGCGGCGTAATAATTCTTGCTCCTTTATTAGATTTGTATATTTTTCTAACGGCGTCGCAACTGTCTTCAAAACTAAATTCATCATTATTTTCAAATTCATCTTCATTTTTCTTCATACCGGTAGAAGTAGAATCTACGCCGATATGAGTAATAACATGTTTGTTAAGAAATTTTTGCGATTCGCTATTGATTCCGCTCAAACCAGTAAGAGAGGCCAATATACGATTATCTCCCGGATTTAAATATCCTACATCTGATGGAGAAGAAAGAATATAACCGTAAGAACCTACTGTCGGGTGCGAAACCGGTAACGAGCCGACCTTCAGTTCTTTGATTTTTTCATCTCTGTACGGCGCTAAAATTTTGAATTCCGGAAAACTGCCTTTTGGTAAATGATATTGTTTTAATAGGCTGTAGTATCTTTTTTTAGTATATTCGCTACCAAACAACGGCGGCATTTTAAGCTTATGTTCATTAGCATACAACGCCATATAAATCAAACTATCCAAATGGTCGGCATGGCAATGCGTTATAAAAATGGCATCAAGCGGATATTGAGCTTTTTCTCCGTCAGGCGTTGGCAAAAACATTCTGAAATCCGGCATATATGCATCATATTTGGCATCTCTTTCAATGCTTTCTTCATTCTGTTCATCATTCTTTTTGCCAGATGATAACTTTAATCCGGCATCAATCATAATCCGACGTGTTTTACCGTCTTCTTCATACTCAAATACTTGACAATTTGCACCTATACCATCGTTATTACCGGCCGGAACACCACCGATAAGCCACAACCTTGTTTTTCCGTTTTGATTTGCCATAACTCCCATCCTTTTTGGTATTTTTCTTCATCATACACTATTTTTGACAAAAATCAACATTTTTTATGTTTTGACTTGAAAAAAAATATTAGCCGCTTACTTAAAAAACAAAAAGGAGAAAAATATGTTCAAAAATTCATTTTCAAATTTTGCTTTCAGCCTGACCGCCGTAGTCATAACCTATTTGTTATGCGGCTATTTTAATCGCATCGGCATGCAAAATTTTTATGCCGACATTCAAAAGTCTGCCCTAACGCCGCCAAATTTCGTTTTTCCGATTGTTTGGACAATACTCTATGCCCTGATGATCTTGGCTTTTGATGCCGTTTTGAATATTCATGACAAGAACATTAAACCAGCTATATGGCTTTTTTTAAGTAACTTAGTCCTGCAAATTTTATGGACATTCGCATTTTTTGCGCAAGCACAATTCCTTTGCGGATTAATCATTCTAATGGTTTTAGACTTAGTCGCTTCCGTTACAATCACAAGCTTTTACCGCTTACATAAGATATCGGCTTATTTGCTTGCACCTTACTTGCTTTGGCTGATGTTTGCCACATATTTGAACTGGATTGTCGTTATGTTAAACGGCAACGGTTATCTTTTGTCTTAATGACTTCATTTTTATCTTTTTTGGCTATTTATTTTGCTTGAACTTATGGAATTTGTGGTATAAATTGAGCGCAAATTAAAGTTTTTTTTGATTTTAGCTGCAGTTCTGCAGAGGGTTGCAGCTCGGTTTTAACAAATAGCTAAATAGGAGCTTGAATAACCATGAGTAAATGGGTATATACATTTGGAAACGGCAAAGCCGAAGGCGATGCCAACATGCGTAATCTCCTTGGCGGTAAAGGCGCAAACTTAGCCGAAATGAATAAGGTTGGTTTGCCTGTTCCTCCGGGGTTCACTGTCACAACAGAAGTTTGCACATACTACTATGCCAACAACAACACATATCCGTCTGATTTGAAAGATCAAGTTAAGGCGGCTGTGGCCGGTGTTGAAGCCGTTATGGGCAAAAAATTCGGCGACAACAGCAGTCCGTTGTTGTTCTCGGTTCGTTCCGGCGCCAGAATTTCCATGCCGGGCATGATGGACACGGTTTTGAACCTCGGTTTAAATGATGAAAGCGTTAAAGGCTTAGCTCAAACTTCGGGTAATGAAAGATTCGCATACGATTCTTATCGTCGTTTCATTCAAATGTTCTCTGATGTGGTTTTGGGTGCTGACTTAGATGAATATGAAGGCGCTTTGGAAAATATGAAAAAATCTAAGGGTTACTCTTCTGATACAGATTTAACCACTGAAGATTTAAAAGAATTGGTTAACCAATACAAAGCAATCGGTCAAAAATTAGGTAAAGTCGTTCCGCAAGATCCGTGGGAACAATTATGGCTCGGTATCGGCGCCGTATTTGGTTCTTGGAACGTAGCCCGCGCCATCACATATCGTAAGTTGAACAACATTCCGGGCGATTGGGGTACAGCTTGTAACGTTCAAACCATGGTGTTCGGTAATGCCGGTGATGATTCGGCTACCGGTGTTTGCTTCTCTCGCGATCCGGCAACCGGTGAAAACAAATATTATGGTGAATATCTTGTAAACGCCCAAGGTGAAGACCTTGTGGCCGGTATTCGTACAGCGCAACCGATGAGTTCTAAGGGCGAAGGTAATTCTTTGGAAGAATTATGGCCGAACCTTTATAAGCAATTGGTAGACGTTCGTAACGCTTTGGAAGCACACTATAAAGACATGCAAGATATGGAATTCACCATTGAACATGGCAAATTGTGGATGTTACAATGCCGTAACGGTAAAAGAACAGCCGCCGCTGCCGTTCGTATGGCCGTTGAAATGTTTGATGAAGGCTTAATCACCAAAGAAGAAGCCATTATGCGCGTTGGTGCTGATCAATTAGACCAATTATTGCACCCGATGTTGGATCCGAAAGCCGAAAAGAAAGTTATTGCTGTTGGCTTGCCGGCTTCTCCGGGCGCTGCTGTGGGCCGTGCTGTTTTCTGCGCTGAAGATGCAGAATCTTGGGCCGCTAAAGGTGAAAAAGTTATCTTAATCCGTAATGAAACTTCGCCGGAAGATATCGGCGGCATGCACGCTTCTCAAGGCGTTATTACCGCTCGCGGCGGTATGACCTCTCACGCAGCCGTTGTGGCTCGCGGTATGGGAACACCGTGCGTTTCCGGTTCTACGGATATTACAATTGACTACACTGCCAAAACAATGACAACCAAATCGGGTTCTTGCATTAAAGAAGGCGATTGGGTATCTTTAGACGGCGGTAAAGGCCAAATCATTGAAGGTAAAATTCCGACGGTTAAGGCTGATACAAATTCAGGCAACTTCGGTCGCTTCATGAAGTGGGTTGATGAGATTCGCACCATGCATGTTCGCGCCAACGCTGAAACACCGACAGATGCTAAACAAGCTCTGGAATTTGGTGCTGAAGGTATCGGTTTGGCACGTACGGAACACATGTTCTTTGATGCAAAACGTATTTCTGATATGCGCACCATGATTTTATCAGACAACGAAGAAGGTCGTCGCGCGGCTTTGGCTCGTTTGTTGCCGTATCAAAAAGAAGACTTCAAAGAATTATATCGTACCATGAACGGATTCCCGGTAGTAATTCGCTTGCTCGATCCGCCTTTGCATGAATTCTTGCCGCACACAGATGCCGAAATGCAAGAGTTGGCAGATAAGATGGGCAAAACTTTAGCTGAAGTTAAGAATCGTTCAAATGCTTTGCATGAAATGAACCCGATGCTCGGCCACCGTGGTTGCCGTTTGGCAGTGACATATCCGGAAATTTGCGAAATGCAAACCCGTGCTATTCTTGAAGCCGCTATGGAATGCCGTGATGAAGGCGTAAAAGTAACGCCGGAAATCGAAGTTCCGTTAATCGGTTCTAAGAAAGAGCTTGATATCGTTAAGAACATTATTGATACAACAGCTCAAAAGATTTTTGCTGAAAAAGGCAAGAGCATTGAATACGAAGTAGGCACCATGATTGAATTACCGCGTGCCGCTTTAATGGCTGAAGAAATTGCCGCTTCTGCTGCGTTCTTCGGCTTTGGTACAAACGATTTAACGCAAACCACTTTAGGTATGAGCCGTGATGACACGGGCGCTATTTTGGATTGCTACCGCTCTAAAGGCATCTATGTTGCAGATCCGTTTGCTTCTATTGATGTTGAAGGCGTTGGCAAATTGGTTAAACGCGCTTGTGAATTCGGTCGTCAAACCAATCCGGAATTGCTGTTAGGCGTTTGCGGTGAACATGGTGGTGACCCGAAATCAATCGAGTTCTTCCAACAGTGTGGTTTAGACTATGTGTCTTGCTCACCGTTCCGTGTACCGGTTGCTCGTTTAGCTGCAGCTCAAGCTGCTGTTAAATTCGGCAAAACACAGAAGGAACACAAAGTAAGCAAAGCCGCTTAATTGCGCGCTGAGCTGGTCTTAATAAAAAAGTCTGCTTGTTTGCACAGGCAGACTTTTTTATGTATTGCTATTCAACTATCTTTAATTTGTTTCTTTTCTGCGCCGCAACGAGGCAACAATCTTTTTCATATAATCCTCCAACGCATAAGTCACATCTAAAGCCGTTTGCAAGCGTTCGTTTGCCCCACACGCCGGTCGGCAATAAACACTGCGCTCGTTAATTTCGGCATATCTCACTCGCAACATATCTCTCATTGCATTAATATCACGCACCGTTGCATCCGGACCTTTGCGATAATGCTTTTCAAAAATCTTAACAGCCAAATTTGTATAACATTCCTGCACGCGCTCGGCATATTCCATGCGTCGAAAATAATCTCCCTCCTTCAAATCTTCTTCCGGATTGATAAATTCCGAACACTGATTAATATCTCCTTCATATTTATTCAGTTCGTCCAAACTCACATCTATCGCATTTGCCGGCATTGCCCACAAAATTAAACTCAAACCCAGTAATATTTTCTGCATGTTTTTCTCCTGTTCATTTGTGTTTACGGTAAAATTATTTAAGCGAAAAGTCAAGATACAAATGAATCACACAATAAAGCGCTTGATTTCTGCGTAAAAAGTATTATTGTGTGCCTATCAAATGAAAGGAACAAAAAATGCTGCTTTTAACTTTTTTACTGATTGGAACATTATTTTATAGCTTCCCGGCATTGGCTAATCCGGCATGCGCGGTGTGCACTGTCGGCGTGGCTGTAGGCTTAGAGTTAGCACGCAACTTAGGTGTTGATGATGGCGTAATCGCCGTTTGGGGCGGCGCTTTATTGGCTTTAATCGGCTATTGGACAATTTTGTGGTTTGATAAAAAAGGCTGGCATTTTTGGGGACGCAACACCTTATTGATGGTTTTATCCGTTTCCATGATTGCCGGTGTTTACATTAAAGATTTAACATACACACCGCAACCTATTTTAATCTTTTATATGGATCCGTTTTTATTTTGTGCCATTCTGGGTGCTTTAATCCTCATTTATTCATCTGTTTTCTACCAGTGGATGAAGGCTAAAAACGGCGGACACGCACATTTTCCGTTTGAAAAAGTAGTTATTCCAATAGCCGCACTGACTATCGCCGGCTACGCCGTAAATTATCTACACATCTGCCAACCGGCAACAAATGTTGAAGTATCTCTTCCGGCTGACGGCTCCGATATATACGATTTTTAGTGCACACAAACAATTAAAATAATCAGATAACTGACAAATGTCAGCCCTATCGTATATCCGATAAGCGTTAACAGCATACTGATTTGCGGATGACCACCAATATTAATTACCGGTAATTTAAGCGATTTTGCTTTCTGCGCCAACTCTTTAACATTACCGCGATTCCGCACAATTAAATATACCGCATATAGCAGTAAAACCGCCAAAATTCCATACCCCAAAGGCTCTGCTATCGCCGGCGCGGCCCGCAAACAATACACAGCCGCAACAGCCAAAACCAACATCACAATATACGGCAATCCTCGACGCAAAATAATCGGATAATAGGCTAAAATCAAATATCCGAGCAAAATTCCCAAAACAATTCGTGCAATCATAGTCCCCTCTCTTCAAAATCATTATGAGCTTATTTAAGGGAAAATACAACACTTTTTGTTGTTGCTTTTTCATTATTATCGGTTTATTAAGATATATGCGATATTTTATCAAATAAACAACTTTGGTTTTGTCGGCAGGGAAAAGTATGGATGCTTTAACAATACTGAATGATAATTATGAAATGCAAAACAACAGCTTTCTATATTATCTGCGGGAAAAAAATCTTTTCAATAAAGATGCTTTCAAACAGCTTCATGAATGCATTTATGATTTATCGCAACAAAACGTAACCATTTCGGCAACGGCCTTCAAAATCCACACCATTCACAGCCGCATATTAGAGGCCTTTTTATATCATTTTGACAGCAACGATTCTTACACAATCACAAATTTACCTGAAAATTACAACAAAATGCTGGCTTTGTTGGACAAGAGCGTTTCTTTTTATTTTAAAACCAGAATATAACCTATCTTAAAAACATGGGCAAAAGGTAATAGTACGCTACATAACAGATGCCGCCCAAAATAGCCAACATCATCAAATAATATGGAATTCTGATAATAAACTTAATCACTATCAGCGCCAAAATCAGTATTCCGCCATAAAATAAAAGCGTTGCCATATTCATTTTGACCTCCCTTATACCTCATCCGTGCGCACAAGCAACGAAGACGCCACCAATATAATAATAATGGTTGGCGCCGAAACCGACAGCCACACGGGAATATAACCGTTAACCCCGAAAGCATAAACCACTTGCGACAAGAAATATATTGAAAACCCAACAGCAATACTAATTACCACCCGCCACATAATTGCCGAACCGCGTAAAGTATTCTGCAACATAAAAACAGCCGCCATCATCAGCATTCCAATCAACAAAAACGGCGAAATCAATAAATTCAAATACCGCATCCAGTGTTGTCGCGCCGAGAAACCGGCACTTTCATAAAAAGCAATGGTGTTCGGCAACTGCCAAAATGAAATAGCGTCAGGCTCAATAAAGTTCTCTTTAATCCTCTGCATATCAATGTTTGTTTCATATTCGTAATCAGACATCATTTGAACCGGTTGCCCGCCGATAAGCATTTTCACATCTTTCAGATGAAAAGTATGCCCTTCCAAAGTGGCAAAATATGCCTCATACGACTTGGTTATTTGCGTTTTATTGTTTAATTCCGTAATACTCACATCACGCATCCACAAAGAATTATCCTTTTCCTGTCGCAAAGTTTTAGCTTGCAACAGCAAAACCTTATCATCGCCGATTGCTTCACGTATCCATAACCCTTTACTTGAAAAAAGCATGGCATTAGGATTCCTGCTGGTCAAACGATAACTAAGCACCTCATGCCACTCAAACATTTTGGCAGCCACCGGATTAAACAACATGATATTAACCAAACCAAGTAAAAATGCCGCAATAATAAGCGGTTTCAAAAAGCTGAAAATAGAAACACCGGCCGCTCGCACAATCACAAATTCATTATTTTTACTTAAACGCCAAAAAGTAATCATTGCCGAAACCATCAACACAAACGGAATAACAATTTCAACAGTCTTGGCAATTCGCGTCACGGCATATTGTGCGGCAAACCACAAAGTCACGTCATCTCTGCCGGAAATGCGACGCAACGACTCAATGCCGTCAAACATCAGAATAATACCTAAAATAGCAAAAAACACCATAAAGAAGTTTGCTAAAAACTGACGTGTCACATATTTACCTAAAATTGAAAAAAAACTCATCATACTTCCTGTTGTGTTGAATGAAAAAATTCATCCGATAAATAACGCTCAATACTATCCGGCAAAACAACCACAATGTTTTTACCGTTCATCTCTTCACGACCGGCTAAATTCACCGCCCCCACCACAG
>JAZNQW010000032.1:0-2000 GCA_045590435.1 Alphaproteobacteria bacterium
GCAACAATTAAGGCAACACTTGCTTTTTGAGCCTGCACAGGATCATCAGGATTATATTTTGGTTTTGCCGAATTATTCTGCACATAGGGCGTTTGATTATATTGACCTGACTGATTATATTGTCCCTGCTGACCGTAATACTGCCTTTGCAGATTTTGTTGATTGTGCAATTTCGGTTGGCCGTTTTGGTCGTATTCCACATTCGGCATTGATTGAGGCTGATTGTTATACATATTCTGCATCAGCATGCGCTGCTGATGCAAATCAAGTGCAAGGCCGCATTGCTGGCACATCGGCTGACCCTGCATTACGGGCGCGGCGCATCTTGGACAGCGCATATCGGGCGTATCATCAGAAACTGCCGTTGCTGTGCCGCAGTAGGGACACGAAAGCAAATTATCGGCATATTCAGCACCGCAGCAATCACAAATCATAGCTTAAGCTCCTCTAAAGGCTTTTTTGTTTCAGTATTTTCAGCGATTTCTTCCTGCTGATTTTCCGGCAATGCCTGTCCGTAATCAGCCATTTTCAAAGACTCTGCGCCATCGTGCGTTTTGTAAGCGGCAGTATCCGCGGGTAGTTTTTTCTTTTCAAGCCTTATGCGCACGTGTTCTGTAAAAAGCTTGTAGCATACGGCAAAAATCGGAATAAACAATACCATGCCGATAAATCCGAAAAGTCCACCGCCGATTAAAATTGCAAACAATGTCCAGAATGTTGGTAAACCAAGCTTGTTGCCGAGAATTTTAGGGCCGAGAATATTGCCATCAAACTGTTGCAGAATAAGTATGAATAACGCAAACCAAATTGCTTTGTAAGGGTCTGTAAGCATAAGCAGCAAAACACACGGAATTGCACCGATAAAGGGGCCAAAAAACGGTATGATGTTTGTAACGCCCACAATAACGCTGATAAGCACGGAATAGGGCATTTTCATGATAGTAACGCCGACAAAGCACATTATACCAATGATGAAGGAATCAAGAATCTTGCCGGATAAAAAGTCCGCAATGGTATCATCAAACATATTTGCAATTTCAAGCATGCGATCGCATCGTTTGGTTGGTATAAAGCTGTAACATATCTTACGCATTTGCGCAAGCATGGTTTCTTTGTTATACAGCAGATAAACGGAAATAAGCCAGCCGCAAAGCGCATCGGCAACGCCCAAAACAAACGAAACCGCACTTGCGCCAAGGTTTACAAGTGTATCTATAACAGAATTTATCTGCGGAGAAAGCTTTTCAAGAAGAGCCGTTGCGTATTCTCTTCCGTCCGAGATGCCCTGCATTATGTAATCATAAGTTTCGGGGTGCTTGTCTCTTAATTTATCGGCAACTTTTATAAGATTATCCCAATATCCCGAAAAATTGGCAGAAAAATTATTGTAGCTTGTTATAAGTTCGGGAACGATTGTTGCAACCATTGCAACAAGAAGCGAAACAGCAAGAACCATTGTGATGGTTATGCTTAGCACCCTGAGCAGCTTGGTGCGTTCTTTTTTGCGGCACACAATTTTGCGCAAATGCTTTTCAAAAAAACACATTACAGGGTTTAGCAGATACGCAATGACAACCGACCAGATTATTGGTGAAAACACTGAGATTATTGAAGCGGCGTAATTGGCGATGGTGCGCCACCTGAAAACACAGAACACCATTATCAGACAAATTGCAAATACAATTACCGTATAAGCAGCTATTGTCGTGCCTTTTTTGGAAAATTCAAATTTATGCTTCAAATCAAACGCCCCCTTCAATCAAAATGCTGAAAATATATTTCTGATATTTAAAGTATATCCTGCAAATAAATATTGCATAGTATTTTTTTGTTAATTTTTCGTTAAAGAAAAAGTCTATAATTCGTGAGTTTTTTCGATAAAAATTTACACAATTTATTGGGTGCAAAATGTAAAAAACTGCTTGCAAAGTTTGTTGTTTTGTGATACAATTAATTTGAATACGGTTTTTTAAAAAGACCGTTGAAATTTTAAATTTAAC
>JAZNQW010000033.1:0-5511 GCA_045590435.1 Alphaproteobacteria bacterium
AAATTAACCGCTCCGGTGTATGCCCGAAATTAAAATCCTTAATTACCGGCACTTGAATATCTTGCAAAAAGTCATCTATACAATCATTAACCGAGCCGTCTTCATCATCTCCGCTGCAATCGGTAAATTGACCGAACACTAAGCCGGCAATTTCACTAAACTGCGGTTGTTGCTTTAATTGTTGCAACATTAAATCAATTTTGTGAACACGCTCATGCACGTCTTCCAATACCAAAATTACCCCTCGTAAATTCGGAAAATACGGCGTGCCGGCCAATCGCATTAAAACACTTAAATTTGTCGGTAATAAAATACCTTTGGCTTTTCCTTTCCGTTTGCAAACACCGGATTGTAATGTTGGCACTGCACCTTTCAGCCATGTTTTAAGTTGCGAATCCACTAAATCGGTTGGTGCACCGTTTTTAAAATCGTAACTCAATACAAACCCGTTCAACGATTTTATGCCGGCTTTTTGCCACAACGCCGTCATTAATGCCACATTGTCACAAAAACCGATAACAGGCTTAAGGTTTGCCGCCGCTGTTTCATAATCAATATATGGTAAAATTCGCGTTGCACCGGCTGCGGCCCGTGCGCAAAAAATTGCCTTAATATCCGAATCCGCAAATGCCTTATTCACATCTGAAGCACGTTCTTTATCTTCTCCGGCCATATAACGTTTCTGCGCTTTTAAATGCGCGCCGTAAACAGGGGTTAAACCTATATTCTGCAAATATACTGTTGCTTTATCAAGCGCGGTAAATTCGTTGATTTGTCCGGATGGTGCCACAATTGCCACTTTATCTCCGGCTTTCAGTTCAAACATTATAATCTCTCCAAAATATGATGACACAGGTCGGTCAGTGAATTGTCGCGCGCACCCATAATTACAACACGATCGCCGGCTTTGGCATTTTTCAAAATCAAATCAGCCGCCGCGGCTTTATCGGCCACAAAATAGGCTTCCTTTTTACCCAATGAGCGTGCATATTCAATTAAATCAACCGAAGAAATATCCTTCGTTACCGTGCCGCCGACAAAGAAAATTTCCGGCATAATCAAAACATCTTCTTCCACCATGTTTTGCACAAACTCTGCCATAATTTCTTTACCCAGCGAGCGCATTGGTCCGAATCCATGCGGTTGAAACATTATTATTAACCGCCCGTTATATTGCTTTAATGCCGAAACCGAAGCCTTAACTTTATCCGGATTATGCGCAAAATCATCAATAACCGTTACGCCGTTTTTCTGCCCGATTACTTCCAGTCGGCGTTTTGTGCCGTGAAAATCCTGTAAAATCTGCGCCGCCTCGAATCGGGTAACACCAAATTCGGTGCAAGCCGCGATAGCCGCCAGTGCATTAGCTACATTGAAAGCGCCGATTAAATTCAGTCGAAATTCACGTCCGTTTAAGTTATAAAGCGTGCCGCCGGCTACCGCTCGAATATTTGAAGCATAAAAATCAGCCGTCGAATCTTTGAGCGAAAATGTGCGCAGGTGTGGCGATTTAATTTGTCGGCAAAGTTCGTAATCTGCATTAACAATCACAAGATCTTTGGTTCTGTCGGCAAATGCCTGAAACAACGCCACCAGTTCTTCCAGCGATTTATGATCGGCCGAAATATTATTAATTACCGACACGGAAGGATGATACAAATCAATACTGCCATTGCTTTCATCTGCTTCAATCACGCAAATATCACCATCATTGAAAATAATATTTGGAATACCGCCGGCGTTTTCATAATCTCGCAACAAACCGCCGTTAATCATGCATGGTTTTTTGCCGGCTTTATCCAAAATAAAACCAATCATTGCCGTGGTAGTGGTTTTGCCGCTGGTGCCGCCTACTGCCACGCCGTATTTATAGCCATGAAAGACTTCTTGCAACAATTCCGGTCGCGTTTTAATTGTTACACCCTTTTGCTTTGCAACTTTAATGTCGGCAATTGTATCTTCCACCGCCGTTGAAGCACAAACAAAATCCAAATCTTCCGTTACACCGGAACCATCTTGCGGGAAAAGCCGGATACCCAATTTTTCAAGTGCCGCTTTATTTACCGCATCTCGCCCCAAATCAAAATTCCGATCCGAACCGCGCACGTCATGCCCTTGTTTTTTAAGGACTTGCGCCAACGAACTCATACCGCTTCCCGATATACCGCAAAAACTGATTTTCATATTAAATTCCCTCCAAATCTTCTAAAATCTCTGTGATTTTCTCTTTCTTTTCCTCATTCATCAATGGTAAATTTTTATAATCCAAAATCAAATAGCTTTGTCCGTCATCAGCCGCCACGCTTAAAGTTGCCCCTATTTCATCATCATAAAATGTGGCATAAAGCGCACTTTTTTCCGCAGACAATTCCTCTAAAAATTTTTCTCCGCCGATTGTGGAAAATTTTTTAACTGTTATTTCCGCACCATTTTCATCAATTTGTTTTTCGTTATATTCGAACGGTGTGAAAAATTCTTCACCATGGCCGTATTTTTTATTCAATGCGTCGTAATATTTGTGATAAAGCGCCAAAACTTTAGAAGCCCGAGCGTCATCATCTTGCGGCTGACTTTCGGCATATATGCACCATAGTTTATCTTGTTTTCCGAAAATTAATGTAATTTCCGCAAAATTATTACTTTGTTGCGGACCGGACTTTAAGCGCCACACGTTTTGATAACCTTCACGTTCAGTTGCTTCAAAAACCGCGCCGGTTGCCTCAACTTCTTGTTTGGAGCTGCCCCATATAAAATCAAACGGAGCTTTTTGTTGAACTGCTGTTTTTTGCTCTTCTGCCGGTTTTTCTGTTTCATTAACAGTTGGTGTTTCCGCTTGCTCCGATACTTCAACCGTTATTGATTCTTCGTTTGTTTCAGCCGTAGAATCATTGATCATTTCAGCGTCTTTTGCCTCTGTTTCCGGCGCTTCGTCACTTGGAGTTTCTTTCTCCTCGTCTGCCAACACAGATGTTTTTATATCATCAATAATCGTTTCAGTTTCTTCTTCCTCCGGCTCTTCAATCTTTTCCGACTTCGGTTTAATTTTAATCAAAAGTTTTTGCGGTTGGTGTGCCAGTAAATCTGCCGCTGATTCGCGTGCATTATTGGCATTCTCAAAATCCATAATATATTCACCGATATCTCCATCATGGTTATCTGTGGCAGACGATTCGTCCGGCTCAGAAAAAGAAGGGGTGTTCTTCCATATATCTGCTTCTATTTCTGTCTTTTCTTCCTTTTGTTCTTCTGTTGTATCAGATAAATCGGTATCTTCAGTATTTGTATCTACCGTGTCCGGTTCAACTTCATTTACCGCATTTTTAATCGGTTCTGCCTTTATTTCAACAGTTTTCATTTTCGGCTTACTTTTAACGGTAAAGCCTTGCGGCACCATAGAATCGCCTTTCGGTTGCACCGGTTGTAATATCGGTGCTGCGTCTTCCACGCCCAAAAAATCAAACTCTTCGGCTTGAACAGAACCCGTAAGCATTAAAACGGCTATGCTCAACCCCAAAAAAATGCCTTTTTTCATAAAATATCCTTTCATAACCGCAAAAAAAAATTGAACCGATACTTATTTTAGGCTATGCTAACTTAAAAATCCAAATATTTTCTTAAATCGGCAAATAAATTATGGAAAAAGACGACTTAAAAAAACACTTACTGAATATCGGCCGCCAACTTGTTCAAGAAAAAGGCACTGATGCTTTGACCGTGCGTAAATTATCTGAGGCTTCAGGTTGTTCGGTTGGGGCAATTTATAACCAATTTTCCAATATGGATAAGTTTATCATGTATCAAAATTACATGACCTTAAAAACTCTTTCCAAAATTTTAATGCAGGTTAAGTGCTCTTCTGATCCGTATATGAACATTAACAATATGCTGAATGTTTTTGTGGAATATGTTTTGAAAAACAAAAACTTATGGTATTTGTTATATCGTTCCCATTTGCATGGTGAAAAACAAACTTTTTCATTTTTTTATTTGCGCCAAATTGTAAAAATTTTACGCCAAATAAACACGCCGATAACGGAAATTGTGCCGCAAATGGAACGACCTGAGCGTGTTCTTTCTACGCAAGTTTTATGGCTTACCTTGTTTGCTTTAAGTGCCTTTTTAACCAAAGATGTGCTTGATCCGTTGGCTAAAATAAATAAACATACGGTTTGCCAAATTCTGTTGAACACGTATATTGCCGGTTTGACTGTTTTAGAGCAAAAAGAATGAATGTTATTTCTGCGGCGTTTTCGGATATTTGGAACTATTTAAACTCAGCGCACTTACTTGAGCAAATTTTAAGCAGTCGCTTTTTGTTGATTTTGTTGGTTATTTCAATATCACGTTTGAAAAACCGCACTTACGGCAGTTTGTTTTTGGCCGCTTTAATCAATATTCCGGGAACTATATTACATGAAACAGCTCATTTTATTGTTGGTTTGTTGTTATGGGCTAAGCCGACGTCTTTTTCGCTGTTTCCGAAGAAAAACGGCAATGTTTACACTATGGGAAGTGTTGGTTTCAGAAACATCAAATTCTATAATGCTTTGCCTTCGGCCATGGCACCGTTGGCTTTACTTGGTGTGGCTTATTTTTTGAATTTGTATTATTTAAAACATGCTCACATTACTATTTGGAACTATTTTCTGTTTATTTTACTGGAAATAGTTATTATTGAGAATGCCATTCCGTCAGCAACCGATTTCCGTGTGGCGTTCAGTCGACCGCTTGGTATTTTGCTGTATGGTATTATATTTTTGGGATTAATCGTATATCTGTTTTAATTTATTCCGGCGCAACAACTTTAATCTCGCCGTTTTGCAAAATTACGGCTTCATTCGGTGTTGGCTCTGTTTCTATTTCTTCTATTTCAACACTGATGCCGCTTGTCGGAATTTCACTTTCGCCTGTATCTTCCTCATCATAAGAAAACTCTGTTGCGTTCATATCGATAATTGCCGTATTTTCTTCATGCGCTTCATCCTCCATTTCGGCAATCGGTTGAAGCACTTTATTCGTATCGTTATCTTCCGCCAGCCGAACATCACTTTCTTCTGAAACAAAGGCTTTCATTTCATTGCGTTTAGCCAATTCTTCTTCGCTTAAAAGCAGAGATTTATCGATTTTTGTATCTAAACATTTAAGCAACCATACGTCATAAATCGGATGTTCCACCGCGTGTGTAGCCGGCGAAGATGATATCATCCAACCGCGAAAAATATTCACAATTTCACCTTGCAATGTTTTATCGGTGATGTCGGCAAAGGCAAAATCATCAGGCGTTTCTTCTTCCGGACGCGTTTTACAGCTGCGCACCACTATTGAAAGCGAACCGAATTTCACTTCGCCGCCAACCGGTACCTCTATTTTACTTACCCGACCGGTAATTTTATCCATGGCTTGCATTTGTGCGGTATTTTTATCCAATTCCTCGGCATTGGCCGATATTGCCGCCGACAATCCGCTTAAAAGCACGCTTGTTAACAGAAGAAATTTATTCATTTTTATCTC
>JAZNQW010000034.1:0-6252 GCA_045590435.1 Alphaproteobacteria bacterium
ACGCATTACGAATGCGTTGCTCTACCAACTGAGCTAAACCGGCATAACAGAGATATAGATAATCCACTTTTTTAAATTATGCAAGTAAAAAAAATTTTTGTTTACATGTTTGTGATAATTAGATACATTGAAACACAAAATAACAACATTGTATAATGTTGTCAGGAGTTTTGATAATAATCGTGTGAACAAAGATGAAAAAAATTATAACGATATTAATGTGGATATACGCTTTTATCTGTTGTGCAATATTTTTTGTGGGATATTTTTACGTTTGTTCGCTCATAATGTATCGCAATTTCAGTGTGCCTCAATTTGTGTTTCATGTGGTCTCTTTTTCAACGGAAACTTTGTCTCGTAGAGTTATAGGAACAATTTTGGTGCCCTTTTGCTTAAGTGTGGGTTTTATATTGTTGGTTATAAAAAAACCGTTGCTGTGGTTGCGTTATTATGTGAAAGAAAAATATATTCAATATTGGTTGAAACGCAAAAATTTATTAAGTTTTATGACTTCCTCGATAACGGCGATAGTCGGTGTTTCGATTGCCGTAGGGGCTTCAGATGTGCCGGCTTCACAAATGTTGGAGGAAGCGGCATTTGCATATAGATTGATATATGATCCGTTGCCGTATGACACGATTATTGATGAAAATTATGTTGATCCGAAGCAACTTGAATTTAAACAAACAGAACAGCGTAATTTGATAGTGATTTTTGCCGAATCGTTGGAGCGCACTTTTACTGATGCAACATTATTTGGAGAAGATTTGTTGCCGCGATTGCTTCAACAAGGGGGTGTTTCCGTCGTTGGATATGAGAAGTTAAGCGAAGTTGATTGGACGCATGCAGGCATTATGGCATCACTGTGCGGTTTGACATCTAAGCAATATTTCCCGCCGAAAAATTTGTCTTCTGATGTGATGTGTGTGAGTGATATTTTACGGCAACATGGGTATAATACATATTATTTGCAGGGGTCCACGCTTAAGTTTGTTGATTTTAAGGCATTTTTGGCGGCGCATGGTTTTACAACTTATGAGGGTATTGACGAGATAGCAGATTATTCTTCTTATCAATTGGCATCAAATAAATTATATTCCGATAAATTATATGAGGTTAATTTTATAGGCGATATTTTGGATGACGCCGATTTGTTGAAATTGTTTCAAGCTAAAATTGAGGAATTGGCGAAACAAAATAAGCCGTTTTTGGCAATGACCGCTACGATGAATACGCATCCGTTTCACGGTTTTGCCAGTTCGCATTGTGCTATAAAATATAAGGATATGCGCGATGCTTTATTATGCACTGATGAAGAACTGTCATCTTTTGTATCTTGGTTTAAACAGCAGGATTTTGCGGCAAATACAACTTTGATTATTATGGGGGATCATTTGATGATGTATAATGATCTGCAGAAATATTTAGATGAGGCTCCGCGTCGTGAAACACTTAATTTAATTTGGGGTGTGGCGGCTCCCCAAAGTGATATTCATAAAGCGTTTAATCAATTTGATTGGGCTCCGACGCTTTTACAAATGGCCGGTTTTAAGTGGAACAGTCAAAGGTTTGGTCTAGGGGTATCGCTTTTTTCTTCCGAAAAGACCATGCAGGAAAGATATGGAGATGATTTGAACAGACGCCTGCTTAACAATTCCAGACTATATGAAACTGAAATGTTTAAATAAAGCTCGGTTGGCGTCAGAAAAGCAATATGTTTTATGAGGCTTGCTCGGCACGATGAACAACCACTTGAGGGAATGGAATTTCCACGCCTTCTTCAATAAAGCGTTTGTTAATCATATAGCGCAAATCACTCGGCGCTGTCCAACCGGAATTGATGTCTTTAACATAAAAACGCAACTCAAAATCCAAACTACTTGAGCCGAAATCCTTAAACAGCACATACGGCGCCGGATTTTTCATTACCGATTTATGCTCAGCGGCGCATTCGAGAAGAATTTTGCTAACTTTTTCCACATCCGAGCCGTAAGCTACACCAACCGTAACGCTTTGTCGGGACATATTGTCACCGTGCGTTTTATTGGTTACGGTTGAAGAAATCAGTGTGGCGTTCGGAATAATAACGCTGGTTTTATCAAAACTCAGTAACTCGGTAGAACGAATGTTGATTTGCTGAATTTTCCCTTCAACACCGCTTAAAACCACCCAGTCGCCGACACGAAACGGGCGTTCAAATAAAATGATGATACCGGCAACCAAGTTCTTAATCACATCTTGCAGACCGAAACCGATACCGACTGATAAAGCACCGGCGATGAATGCGAGGCTGGTTAAGTCAATACCGACGGAGATAATTGCCAGAAGTGCCGCCATAATAAAGCCGATAAAACTGAAGCCGGAAATCAGCGAGTGGCGAATGCCGTCATCCATATCTATTTTGGCCAAAACATTGGTTGCTAATTTGTTTTTAATGATACGCATCAAAGCAAGGGAGCCGAAAAATACGCCGATACCAAGCATAATAGCGATCAATGAAATTTGAATGCCGCCGATTTTGAAACCGAACAGCAATTTTTTAAGCGCGGCCAACATAAAGTCACCCGGTAACCCCCAAAAGGTTAACAGCACAAAAATCAGCACCAGGACCATGGTCGGATTGATGATTGCACGCAACCAGAAATCAACTTTATCGGCCGTTTTTTTATAACGATGAAAGCTTTTAGCCCACGGTCCCGAAAGAATAACTTTGCGCAAAATATCAATGATTGAACGGCGCAAAACTTCAAATAAGCCGCAAAGAATCAGTGAGATAATGATGTGATTGAAGATAAACAGCGATAATTCCGGATAGCCCAACAACGACAGCAGAAAAGTGCCGCTGCAAAAGATGTGGCTGAAAATAATCATTTTCAGGCTACGGTCTTCACTTTCGTCAGTTTCACCATTTTCCTCAATGGTTTCCGATTTATAGGTATCAAAGGCAATTTTTGCAAACCACATCAAGAAAATGGCTTTGATGGCACAAGCGATAATCATGGTAAAATGAATGGTATCTATCGGATATTCGGCGTATTGTGCAACAAATAATTGAATTGTTGCCATGGCGTTCAGTAAAATGAACGTAAAAATCATGCGCGTAAAGCGGGCCGCTTTTTCACTGGCAATATTAACCAAGCGCCATTGCGGATAGTGCGGTGCAAAGGTCACGCGTGAAACTGTGGCTTCTACAATGGCCAACATGGTGATATAAGCGGTGGTCATTAAAATTTTTTCTAAGAGGCTGTTTTCGAAAATTTTGGTGCTGACCATCCACAAAATGCAGCCGCCGACCAAGAACATGGAAATTAAGCCGCGTGCCACGGCCACGGCAATGGCAGCAACAACTTTACGGTTGAAACTCGGTTCGGCAATATCTTCTTTGTAACCCCAATTGCGCAGAATCAGACGGCGCAAAAATACGGCCAGACCGACTGCCAACATCAAAATGATAAACATGACAACAATGCTGGAAAGCGCATAAGAGCGCTGTTCTTGCGGCAAATTCTGATACCATTCAATCGGTGATTTGGTAACATCCCAAAAGTAAACAACATAAGCTTTAACCCCGTTAAAAAAGACTAACGGATTTAGAAAAGCAGAATGTTTGGTAATCAATTCACCATATATTTTTTGATTGCGGACATTTAAGATGTGTACGGTTAAATCTTCTATTTGCACAATCATTAAATCGGCTTCTTTAAGCACGCGGTCTTGTGCTGCCAACTTTTGCAGTAATTCTTCACGTTGTTGCGTGATGAAGGCATCTTCCGTTTCGCCGCTTTCGCCTAAAGCATCAATTTGTTTTTGCAGTGATTTCACCTGTTTTTCCATTTCGCGCCGATTTTCCATAATGGCGTTTTCGGTGCGTGTCAGATAAGAGGTATATTCCTCAATTTTTTCTTTGGAAACAGATGGTTTTGATAAGCCTTTGCGAATTTTTTCAATTTGCGTTGTTACGGTGTTAAAATCTACCGCTTGTGGTAAAACATCAGCCTTGGCCGGAGACGGTTGAGGTGCTGTTTTAGGTGCGTTTGCCGCATAAACCGTTGAGCTGCCAAACAAAATGGCGACAGTTAAAAACAGTGCAAAAATTCTAGAAAATTGAGAGTGCATTAATTTTTCCTATTTAAATAGAGTTGCAAAATATTATAAGCGTTTAGGGCTGTGCCGGCTCGTAAGTCGTCTGCCGCACACCAAAAACTGAATCCGTTGTTAACCGAAATGTCTTGGCGTAAGCGGCTGACATAAATATCGCTTTCGCTTTGAACATCATTTAAGGATACATAACCGCAGTCCACATGTTTATCAAATACGACAACGCCTTTAGTTTCACGCATAATGTTGCGAATATTGTCAACATCAACCGATTTTGCGCATTCCACATTTACAAATGCACCGATACCGATAAATGCCGGCACAAAGGCACAGTTGGCATGAACCTTTATATTAGGGTCCAAAACTTTTTTTATTTCAACATTCATAGCCCATTCATATTTTGTTTCATCACCGATAAATTCGCCGACTTGAGGCAAAACATTAAAAGCTATTTGTTTATGGAAAACATTTTCATCATCAACCAACGGCTCGTTCATAAATATTTTTCGCGTTTGGTTGAACAGTTCATCCATAGCATCCTTGCCGTATAAGGAAACCGCCATATAAGTGTTAATTACCATACGTTTGATTTTGGTTTGTGCGGCCACATTTTGCAAAGGCAGTAAAATTTGGGTTACTTGCGGAGACGGCAAAGCAACAATTTTAGCGTTTTCCGCTATCAGAGAGTCGTTTAATCCGGCAATAATTAAAGGTACTTCAGCTTCCGTGGTATAAGCGCCTGAGCCGTCAATAACGCGGGCACCCTTTGCCATGGCACGTGGAATATAATGTTTTGCCAGTTCGGCAGAAACCATGAAAATTGCAATATCTGCTGAGGCAAAATCAAAATCTTTTAAGTTGTAAACATCCATATCAACGTCTTCGCCGTAAGAAATTTGAGTGCCCAGCGGACTGTCCGTATCTACGGCAAAAATATCATCCGCGGCAAAACCGTTTTCTTCCAAAATGTTCAATAATTCACGGCCGGCGCTGGTTGTTACGCCGATAATGGCTATTTTTTTCATTTTATCCTCATTTCCATAAATCAAATTTGCGTTAAGCACATCACACCGCCAATAAAATTCAGCGGCGTGATATGTTCAATTTATATTTTTAATAATAAGCGATAATGCGTGACGGATTGCCGTTAATCAGCAAACATCTTTGTCCGGCGGCAACTAAGTTGTCGGTGCCTTGGGTGACACTGAAAACTCTGCCGTCATCCGTGCGCACCACATATTCATAGCCGCCTTGGCTCATCATGGCATCTTGTGCCAAGCTGCCGGCAAGCATTCCGGCTGCGGCACCGCCAATGGCGCCCAAAGTGTGTGCGCTACTGCCGTGTCCTATGGTTGAACCAGCCACACCGCCGGCCACACCGCCTAATATGCCGCCCATGGAATTATCATCACTGTTTACGTTAACAGAGCGAACGGACATAACCGTGCAAGGAAATGCATTACTGGCTTGTCCGACAGAGGAATAGCTGTAATCACTGCTGCCGATACGCGGTGCGCAAGCGGCAAGTAAAGTCATTAAAACAGGTGCGGTATATAGTAAATGTTTTTTCATTTTATTCTCCTTTGTGTTAATTATGCAGCCATTCTTCTGTTTTGTTGAAGAATAACATGATTTCTAGCCTATAAAATATCCGTATAAAAAACTGTTGTCAAGACTGGACAATTCAAGTTGAATGGTTTATAGTGCATAAGATTGAAATTTTTTAACATCTTTTAAAAGGAAGAATAGAGGGAAAAATGCTGAAATGCACTAAAATAAAAGATTTATTGGCCGCTGAACATACGTTGGATACGGTTTTGGTTAAAGGTTGGGTTAAAACGAAACGCGACTCGAAGGATTTTTCGTTTGTGGAAGTTAATGACGGTTCGTGTCTGAGAAATATACAGATTATTGCCAATAATACTCTCTCTAATTATAATGATGTCAAAAAATTAACCACCGGTTCTTCGGTGGCTGTCAGCGGTGCGCTTGTCGAATCGGCCGGCGGTAAACAAAAATATGAAATTAAAGCTGAAAATATTGAAATTTACGGTTTTGCGCCAGATGATTATCCGCTGCAAAAGAAAGGTATGAGTGACGAATTTTTGCGCACGATTGCGCATTTGCGACCGCGTACCAATAAATATGGTGCGG
>JAZNQW010000035.1:0-14560 GCA_045590435.1 Alphaproteobacteria bacterium
TGCCGGAATCGCTGGTAAACAGAGAGGCAAAATCACTTTCCTCCAAGGGAACGTCATTGAACGCTTTTTCAATTTCTTCTTGGGGTTCCGATGCCGAGTTATTTAAGGAAATAGGGTTGATGTCATCTAAATCATTTAGAGAAATATGTTCGTCGGACTGCAAAGCATTTTTAATTTTTTGCAAAGCATCATCATAGCGGCTGGCTCTTGCTTTAGTCGGTTGTTGCGGAGTTGTTGTCGGTGCGGGTTTTTCCGAAGAAGTCGCTTTTTGAGATTCTGGTGCACTTGACGAAACGGTTTCTGATTGCGAAGATGCTTTTGGTGTGTTATCAGTCGTTTCTCTCAGCGGTTGGGGAGTATTGTCAATTTGCAGATTTTCTGTTATCGGAACAGAAGTTGATTGTGTTTTTTCTTCGTTCTTTGAAAACTCTTTTTTATCTTCTGTTTCCGTTGAAGGCTTTTCTTCGGACGTAACATTTTGCGATTTTTGATTAATCACATTTTCGCTTAACATTAAAAATTCATTCAAAAAATCGTCCGATTCATCTTTTTTGTTTTCAGCTAGTGAATTTGGTGTGAAAGCGCTTGTTAAATCCGGTTTGACCGGTGTCTCTGTCTTATCTTCTGATATGTTAATCGGCAATTCGTTTGACACTAAACTGTCGGTCAGAATTGGCTCAGAAGCAGGTAGAATTTCATCTAGTTCAAAATTTTTATCATCAGAGAGAGAATTGAGCAAATCTGGAATGTTTGGTTTTGTATTTTGCTGGATGGCTTTATCGAGCATATCATCAATGGATGGTAGAGGAGTTGTTCCTTTTTTCGGAGTTGATTTTTGTTGTGTTATTTGATTAATTTCATTATTGAAAAAATCAGCTAAATCAATATCTTTATCATTATTCGACTTATCCTCCGATTGAGGCAAAGACATTTCTTTGATTGTCTGTTTGTTTTCAGGCGTTTTTTGAGACGTGTCGTTTGTTTTGCTTTTTGATTTGTCTGTATTTTTCTCTGCAACTTTTTCAACGTTTTTATCGATAATTTTATTCGTATTTTTCTCAGTTTCTTTAAGTTGTTGAGGTTGAATTTTATTTGATTCTTTCTCTTTTTCCTGTGGCTTATCCGATACGGGTTGATTATTGGCTTTTTCTGTAACATTTTTCTGTTTTTTATCGGAACTTAAATTTTCTGCAGAATTATTTTTATTCTTCTCTTTTTCCTTATGTGGAGAGTTCAGATTTTGTGCCAGTTTAGATGTTGTTTCAGATATTTTATCGCCGATATTTTTAATAAAATTATTCTTTACAGATGGGGCAGGGGCTTCATTTTGTTGAGGTTTAATCAGGGTTTGAATTTGAGCCTGTGTCTGAGCTTGAACCTGTTGTGTTAATGCTTGAAGCTGTTCGGGCGAAATATAAAATTTTTCTTTAGCCGAATTTTGGTTTAGTGTTTTGGCCAATTCCTGCTGAGTTTCACGTAAAGAAGCCGCCAAAATATCGCCGAAAGTTTTGATTGCTTCCAACTGTTGTTTACTGTTTTCACGCAGAGCCTCGGTAATTGAATTCGTGATGGCGGCAATCGGAAGTTCTTGCGGGGCACTGCGTTGAGCAAAATTTTTATTCAACACTTCAATAATTTGTTTGAAGTCTTCATTACGCTGGGCTTCGGCTTCCTTAATGGTTTGAGTTAGCCCGTTGAAACAAGAGGAATCGACATTGATATTATTGATAGTAGTTGTGTTGGCGTTGTTAGTTTGTGCGTTCATTTGTGCCGATGGATGTGCCGAAGGTCCGGCAGCGGCTGACATGGACCATGATTGCATTTGGCTTTGCATTTGTGATTGCCACTGATTTTGCAAATCCATGTTTTCAGCAAAACGAGATTGAATCTGGGTCTGCTGATCGACTTGTTCAACCAATCGGGTTTGAATTTGGTTTTGCAGTTCTAATTGTTGTGTAACTTTACTTTGCAGTTCTTTTTGCCAATCTTCCTGCTTTTGAATGTTTTCCAATAAATGATTATTCCAGTCGGCTTGCATTTTGTTTTGCAAATTAGCTTGTTCGGTCAGGGTAGATTGGATTTTATTTTGAGTTTGATTAAAATGCTCAATATTTTGGTTCAGCATTTTTTCAGTGAGTTGCTGCATGTTGGTGGCGTAAGAATTAAAGGACTTACTTAAAACTGCAGATAATTCTCCCAGATTGCCTTCGTTTGGTGTTAAATTGTTACTGCGAAATGCTGTAGCTAATGAGGAGGCTAAGTTTTTTGCAAAATCGGGATCTAAGCTGATTGGGCCGGATATGGCGGCTACGGGAGCCGCAGATTGCGCAATCGGTTGAGGCGCTGGTTGCTGCTGATTTTTAGCTTCCTCTTCGGATTTAGCTAACAGAGCAAATTCGCTGTTTTCATCCTTTTTGCCAATTAAGCGCTGTAATAGTTCGGATTTGATGCCGCGCGCTTTTTCAAGTTCTTGCACGTGTTCCAACAAAACGCGACCGCCAGGCATATCTACCATGGTAATGCGAACTTTATCCGGCATTTGAAGCAGAGATGCATCAAATTCGGCACGGCGCTCGTTGTTGAAAATATGAATCTGGTGGTAGATATTTAAATAGCGCTGAGCAACAAGAATAAGACTTTCTTCTTCTTGTTCTTCTTGAGGTACAATATTCGGCTCGTTAGACTTTTCTTCTTCTACCATCAATATCCTTACGTTAAATAAAATTTACACTCTCTATGATACAGCAGAGAGTGTAAATTTCTTATTAATATTAAAAAAGGAATTGCTTAATTTTTACAGATTAATGACTGCAACTTTATGAAGTTTTGTTAAATCACTGTTGTTGAAATTAATCCGTTCGTCAGGATTCCATCTTAAGCCATATAATTGGCCGTTTTCATCTTCACGAATGCTGAGCAATTTCGTTTCATTTTCATTGATGTAATATAATGCAATATCACCGGCGCTGACAACTTCGTTCGGATCCAAAATCAACACGGCACGGCTTGATAACAATGAACCTAAGCGGCGTGTGCATAAATTAACGGCATAAATATCTTGTTTGTTTTGTAATTGATGCGGACAAGCCATTTCTTTGAAATTGCCGCTTTTTTCAATAACAATGTTTCCTTCAGCATTACCCTGACCATAAATCGGAATCATGGCGGCATCATCATCTCCACCGGCATTGCCGTTCAGATTGGCATAACGTGTGTTGTTCAAAACCTTATAGCGATTATCATTATGTTCAATGATGTCACTCAATTGACCGGCCGAATCTAATTTTTTAATTTCGTTTTTAAGTTTATCAACCGTCATGGATAAGGCACGAGCGATATTTCTGTATTCCGAGTCGGAAACTTCACGTTGGCCCATTTCAATACGGTGATATACAGACAAGGTCATGTCAGCATGTTCGGAAACTTCTATTAAGGTTAATCCTTTTTCATTACGAATGTGACGCAAACCGGCACCAAGTGTTTTCAATCCGGCAGATTGATTGATTTTACTGCGGCGATCTTGTTCGCGTTTCCATGCTTGAACAACATCTTGTTCGGAATTTTGCTCATTAACATACAAATCTTGTAAAGCGCAATCCAAAAGTTCAGCCACCTGTATTAATTGTTCTTGATTTAAGCGGCGATATCCCTTTTCAATTTTGGAAATTGCGGACAAGCTGACGCCTAAATGATCTGCCAATACTTGCATCGGAACACCACGCAGTCTTCTGTGCATTCTGATTTGATTTGGGAAAATAATTTCTTCCATATTATGCCTCTATATAATAAACCTTATACACTACAGGTTATCATAGGCGTTATTTTACAAAATGCAAGACAAAAAAGAAATTTATATACAGAAAGAACACTTTTCTGTCAGAAAAAGTGACAGATGAGAATAACGGCTAACAAAAATTATAAAACTATTTTATCTCACTGTTATGGGTATCGCGACGTTTTTGCCAATCAGCCAGCCATGCCTGGGTTTCGTTGATTTGTCGTGCTATTTGCCTATTCAATGTATCTAATTGAGACATTAGGGCTTCATATTCTTTCTGAGCCTGTGTCCTTTCGTTAGCTGATAAATCTGTACGCTCAATTTTTGTTTTAGCATCAGATAATTTATGATTAAACTCATTGATTTGTGCGTTAATTTCAGCAATGCGGTTGTTGATTTGAGTTTGTTCATTA
Organism: Alphaproteobacteria bacterium; assembly: GCA_045590435.1. Taxonomy (GTDB): domain Bacteria; phylum Pseudomonadota; class Alphaproteobacteria; order RF32; family CAG-239; genus RUG410. The sequence goes on from JAZNQW010000035.1 coordinate 4,192, forward strand.
TTGCCTTGACGGGCCTCATCATTGAAATTATTGGTTGTGGAACGTGTATTATTTTCAGCATCTTTCTTTGCTTGCTCCATTTCGTCTTGCAGTCGTTTTAAGTCCTCATTTTGCAGACGTTGTAATTCCTGTTGCTGTTGTTCCAGTGTTTTCGGCTCGGTCGGAATTTCCGGTGTCGGTGTTTTCGGCTCGGTCGGAATTTCTGGCTGCTGCGGTTTGTTCGGATTAGGTGTATGCGGTGTCGGTGTATTCGGTGTTGATGTTTCCGGTGCGGCCATTTCAATATCCAAATAGTCTTTCTTGACGCCACTTACCGGGTCAGGTGTTTTCTTTTGAGCTAAGATCTGCCGATAACCTGCCAAATCGTTTTCTGTGAAACCTTTTTGGACTTTTGTGGCATCAATATCGGTACCCCATTCGCCTTTTTCATTATAAGCACCCAGATATTTATTGCGGTTTTTCCAATAATCACTGATATCGTAGCGGCGTTTACCGTTATATCTTCCGGTTTTGGAATTATAATTGAATGCATCAGTTTGAGTGAACAAGCCGTTGTTTTTAACGTAGCGGCTGGTATATTCCACGTCTTTTTTAATATCACGACCGGTTTTTTCGTCTTTACCTACAACAACCTGATGTTTGTCTTTCGTGGTGTTTTCAATAATCAGCTGATTATCTTGCAAAGTGCCGCGAAGAACACTTTTTGTGCCGTCGAGATTAACCTGTTCAATAACTAAGGTGCTCCCTTCCATGCGAGTTTGACGGCTTTGATAGTGGTCATCAATTCCAATACCGCGTTTTTGGGCGGTTAGGGTAAGAATTCCTTCCATGGCCAATTTCTTATCTTTTGCGCCGTTCAGAATTTGGCTGACAGCATGCATATTCATTGTGCCGTCCGAATTTTCCATATTATCAGCGGTAACGTTGCGGAAGTCGAATGTGCGACCTCTGGAATTACCTTGTTCATCTGTTAATTCACGCGTTTGCATGAAAGAATCGTTGGTGGTTCGCGTGCCGCCGTGACGTAATATAGCGTGTTCCTGACCGCTCTTATTGTGCAAAAATTGTTCAAAGCCGTCTTGATTGTCTAAATTGGTATATTTGTTGAAACTTTCTGCTTGTCCGTCAGCGCCGAAAACCAAATTACGATGGCGTGCTTGAACGTTTCCCTTGCTGTCTTTATCTTTTGTTTCCCAAACAGTTTTACCGTTCTTATCTGTTCTTTTTTCCATTTCCTGCGTGCCCAGCATGCCAAATAAAGTCATACCCATAAAGGTTTTGCGTGCGGCAACCTTTTTTTCGCCATTTTCGTCGGTGGTTACTTTGAAGTATTTTTCGTAATTGTCGCGGAAATGCGTTTCTTTATCTTGTGAATAAATACCGTCAGCGCCGCGAGTAATACGTCTGGTATGACGGTATCCGAGGATGTTAAAAGTTTTTTCAACATACGATTCACCGTTTTCGTTTACACCATGTTTACCCCCCATAAAACCGAGGGCTTTGCTACGACCTTTATTAAGTAAATTCCGTGTGCCGTTACCAAATGTGGAATTGATGGCTTGTCCGGTACCTTTTGCGGCAGACCATGCGCCTTTGGCGGCTATTTGTGCACCCGGAACAATGGCTTTATTGATGGCAGCAGAAGTGACGGTGCCGCCGATTTTGCCGCCGATATTGTGTAAGCTCATACCTTGCGAGAAGTGATTGGCCATAGATTTGGCTTCGTCAAAGAACGACCATGCCATTAGGCAAATAGCAAAGATTTTGAAACAGCCCGGTCCCCACCATGCTAAACCTCTGGAATCCCAAGCGGTTACGAAAATTTTATCATTCGGATTGGTTCCCGGGTTATAGCCTATCCAATCCATTAAGTGTGCGTTAATGATATATATGATGATGGCCATGAAGACAAAGTTGAACATGGCGTTCATAAACATACTCCATACCAAGCGCAAGTATTTTGTGGTGATTTTGAAGGCATAAGCACCAACCGCACATGGAATGAGTGCTACGGCTATACAAAGTTGCAAAATGCAATCCACCAAGCACCACGGGAAGGAGATAAGCAACATTAGGCCGGTTACCCACAAAATAGCACCGGTGGAGAGGTACCCAAAATGCGGCAAAGGTCCGCTGTCAAGCGGCCATTTATATCTATCCCATGAAATACACATACTGTATTTACCTAAATTCATTAAGAAACCGGTTGTGTTTTCAAGCGCTTTTATGTTGCACAAAATAGATGAACCGATACTTTTCGGTAATCCACCGGTGGTTTCGGTTGTGCCTTCGCCGAGCCTTGGAAATCCGGAGTCGGAATCATAGCCTTTTAAGCCTTCCATATATGGTTGGGATGAATCGCATGATTCGGCCGCACCGGAAGATGATTTACTGACGTCTTTGGCAAATTCAAGTCCGGTTTCCATAACAGGCGTAAGAGTTAAATCTATCATTTGATAAATAGCACCATTTAAGGCCAAGATAACCACAGCCACCCGGAAACCTTGGAATAGTATGCCTTTAAGCATTTCGCCGGTAGAAGCACGTGAATATGAAGAAACATGTTTCAAAATATAAACGGCGAGCCAAATTAAAAAGGCTACACTGACCACATTTTTACTTGGAACGGCTAAACCGCGGTTAGCGGCTTCAGCCATAATACTTGCGGCATTGAAGAGTTTTTTGAACAGTTCGCAGAAAGTACAATTTTGAGAATCTAAATAACTGCCGAAGTGGCAATCGTCTTGGAAAGACGGTTCTCCGCCACTGCTATTACCACTGCCGTTAACACCGCCGACGCCGTCCATGTTGGCGGATGAGCCGTCAGATGTGGCACCGAAGCCTTTACAGTTTGAAGTGTCGGCCGGACATCCGCCGCACAATGTTTGTAAGCCACCGCAGTTCGGGTACAAAATATTGTTTTTCTCACCGCCTATCCATGTGGAGCCGTTCATTGGGCTGTTAACAACTTCAAAATGCAAGTGAATGGCATAAGAGTGACCACAATTGTGTCCGCCATATCCGTCTGTGCCGTAGCTGCGCTGAGAAGGGTTGTCGCATACCGCAGCGCCGGCGCTGGCTGCATTTGAACCGCCTTCCACACCGATAATGGTTGATTGATTAACACTTTGTCCGGGTGAAACTTTAATACGGAATAAGTGTCTGTAAATGGTTTTGTATTTTCCGGCGTTTCCGGTACATTTTCTTTCGTGTTCGACAACCACTGTGCGTCCGCCACCGCCTGATGTGCCGGTCCATTTTACAGTGCCTTCGGCCGCAGCGTATACGTTAATGTCGGTTTTTCCGCCGCCACCGATATCAGAACCATAGTGGTTACGTGGTGTGCCGTTGCCGCCTGCGCCGTTCGGACGATAGCCCAACCCCGTGTAAGAACCGGAAGAGCTGGTTGGATTGGAATTGAAGCAACCGCCGGAGCCTGAGGTGGCTTTTTTGATGCAAGCACCGTCAATTTGGTTGGAAGAAGAAGTGAAATTGAAAACGCCGCTGGAATTGAATTCGGCATTACATTTCATATTGGAACATGGTTGCGGACCGGAACAACTGTTTGCAGCGTATACGGTTGAAGATAAAAACGCACAAATTATCAACCCGCCTATGACGGTGAAGATAATTGTTGCGGCTGTATTTAACCATTTTTGCATTTTTATCTCCTTTATCTGTGATCGCGCTCAACAAAATTATCGGCCATGGTTTCGTCTGTTTCACGCTGCTCTTGCTCGGCAATTCTTTGCTTTTTCTCTTCTTCCTCTTTTCTGTGCCAATATTCTTTCCAATACCCTTTATCTTTCGGTTTGTTTTGAGTAAGTTTTTTACCGAATTTTTGCAACAGAGATCCGGTGACGGCGCCGGTGGTTTGTACCGTGCTGACGCCGGTTCTGACAAATATCTTAGTGGTATCTCGTGAGGTTTTCATAATGATGCGCTGAGCCAAATTTGTGCCTCCGCCCATTTGCTGATCAATAGCACCGCCGACTTTATACTGGCCTATTTGATTACCGATATGAGCAGCTGCTTTGGCAATGCCGGACATATTTGTAGGTTCTCCATTATCATCCACACCGACAGCTTTAGTTCCTCCTGTACTAATTTGCTCTATGAAAGGTCTTAAAATGTGCTTATCGGCTAACATGGCTAATTGTTCATAAGTTTGTTTTTGGAACGGCGCAGCGTAGGTATGTGCCGAAGTGGCGGCTTTGCCCAAATTTACCCATGTATCTTTCTTTCCCAATTTTTCATAAGGTAAATTAAGCGGTGAAACTGCTATAGTGGCGGTAGCACCTAAAATATTTCCCGGTGTGAGAAGAATATTACCTTTATCATAGTTTTTTGCGCCTTCTTTTGCTCCGATTACCGCAGCTTGTCCGGCCATCATGGCTACACCTTTTATAGCTTCTTTTCCGGTATGTAGAGCACCGCGCATACTTTCTTTATCTACCGTATTTCCGGTGGCTAAACTGGCCGCGGCTGCGGCGCCGGAAGCAATTTTATCTTTTGTAAATTCTTCTACTGCATGTGCGCCTTGTGAAGCCATAGCAGCTCCTTGAATAGCTAAGCCGGCAGCACCGGAGGCTATTTTCTGAGCTTTGAGACCTACGGCTTGTGCGCCGGCAACGGTTGCTTTGCCGACCTTTGAATTTGCTACTTTGTTGGCGCCGGCGGTTGCCAATTTTTGGGCTCCGTCACCTAAGAAATCAATACCGGCGTTGGTAAAATCAGTTACAGCATCTACACCACTGTTGAATTTATCTTCGCGACGTTTGCTGTTGCTGTCATACTCAATTTTCTGTGCTTGACGTTCAGCTTCTGAATATAATCCAGGTTTAATCAGACGACCAACATCAGTCATTTCTCTATCTATGGCGGCAATACCGCTGGCACCGGCTTGAACGACTTTGCCGGCTACACGAACGCCACCTTGAAGAATTTCACGAGGATGAGTAATTTTGTGACCGACATAATTACCGGCTCTTTTGCTGAAAGAGGCGATATTGCGCAATGGTGTAAAATCACCTCTTGATATATCGGAGATACCTTTACCGGTTGCCATCATAAGGTGTCCGGCACCATTCTTAGCCATATCACCAACCAAAGCCGCAGCAGGTGTAATAGTGCGTGATTGCACATAACCAAAGGCTTGGGTGCCCATTCTATGCATAGGGCTTGAGCCGCCGAAGAGGTTATCCGGAAAGATTTTGTTCAAATAATCGTTTACACTGGAAGTAACAATTTTTAAGCCGAAAATTAAGCAGAAAACAATGACTAAAATACGCATGGAATCGAGCGAAAAGTCTTCAGCCAGTTTTTCACCGCTTTTCTCTTTCAACGCCTCGTTAAAGGTGTTTTCATCTATGCCGTTTAAAATGCCTTGTTCAATTAAAATAATGGCAAAAGAAACACCGATGGAAACCAATGCAAACAACATGGCGTTACGAATAATAATCGAAAAGTTTTCGCTTAATTTACCACGGGTTGGTTCAAACGGCCATAAAGCAATACTGATTGGCAACATGAGTAAAGCAAAGCCGATTTTGAATGAAACATCTATAAAATACATGCCGATACTCATGCTTAAGAAGAAGGCTGTGATGTAAATAGCGGCACCGCAGAGCCAAAATTGCAGATTAACTAACTTAATAATGCAGGCTTCGAAGCCTAATACCGTCAAACCGATACAAGTGTAACCGATATCGGTAGCATAGCACATTAAGCTGTTTCCTAAAGCATATAGCACACCCAGTGAACTGTATATTTTTTTCAGCATCATTTCCATGCCGGAAAGAATGGCCGTGTTAAACAGGTTTGGTGGTTCAAAGGTTGAATTATCTTCGGTTTTGGCATTGGCACAAGCAGCCTTATATTGTTGATCAGTTAAGGTAAAGTCGGTAAAGCCGCCGCTGTCATAACCCATGCCGCCTCCACCGCCGCCACTGCCACCATATGCTCCGCCTCCGCCACCAACGGTTGATCCGACATAGGCGCCGTTGAATTGACCGGTGACTTTTCCTTCGCTGGCAATGGTTTTACCGTTAATTTTTAAGGCTCCCATTTTAATATCTTTGAAGAAGCAGTGCGGACCGTTATGTTCCAAGTTTAATGCCGAAGCTCCCCAGAAGGTTGTGTGTGAACCGGTTTGACGATTACAAGTTCGATAGTGTGTAGCACCTTGGGTAATATCTTTCAGTTGACCACCAAGAGCTAAGTTGGCAATTTTAAGGCATTTTTCCCATGCGTCTTTACCCATACGACCGTCGATATGGCTTAAAATATCGGAATCGGACATGTTTGCGGTTAAATATTTTTCGCTACCGGAAAAGGCATATTTTTGGGTTAAAATATCACCGATTTGCACGTTGTTACCGCCTGCACCCGATTTGTATAATTCGTAACGATTCATCACGACGTTAGCTACTTGTTGCATATCGGCCTCAGTGCCGCTTCCGATTTCATGCCAGATGATGGTTGCCAACATATAAGCGTTACTGGCATGATATGTGCCGGAAGATTGATATGCCTTTGCCGGTTTCGCAAAACCGCAGCATAAAACTGAAATAAGCAGAAATGTTAAGTAAAAATATTTTCTCATTTTCTACTCCTTTCTAATTCGGTGCCGGTAGGAGACCGGAAAGCATTTGGGAACCATATTCTACCCCAAGCAACATTACGGGATCCAGGAAATAATGTGTTAACACCGGAATACCTTTATGCACTGCAACGGTGGCAAGTAAAACTTTGAACCCCATTATGGCAATTTCTTGCAATAGTTTTCCCGGGGTGGTAGGGGACATGGAACTGACTTGTTGCAAAATATAATAGGCCAACCAAACCAAAAAGCCGTATTTTAAGATTAAACTGCCGATTGTTTTGGCAGAGCGTATGGCAATGTTCACGGCCGATAGATAAGCATTTGTCATAATGCTGACAATACGACAATACCAACACATGTTTGTGCCCAGGTAATCTTTTTTCATTTCAGTGAAATTGCAGTGACCTTTGTCTTTACAATATGAACAAGCTGCGCACTTAGAAGCACTGCATTGTGATACACTGCAATCTTCCGGACAATCCCAAGCGGCAGCAGGCGAGGCCGTTAAAAACATGCCGCCGAAGCAGAAAACAATTAAAAATATTATTTTTGCTACATATTTCATTGTCCATCTCCTTCGTTATCGCGGCCGGCTAAGTGTTGAATTCTGTTATTAAATTTTTGTATTTTGGCTTGAGCTTTACGAGTTTTTTCAACGATAGCGCGCAAACGTTCCGAGTAGCGCATGGCAACCGTTAAGGCTTTACCGGCGCCGGCAGTTGCCAATTCAAATACAAATCCGGCAACAAGTTGAACCAATGATTTAAGTTTTTTCTGCAAGCCGGCCTCTCCAGCAAAACCGGTGATGCTGCCGGTTATTTCTAAGGCTAAATCGCAGGCTTTGATAACTACAAAACCCATGAAAATTAAGGCCATGGCGACAATTCCGAAACCGCTGTAACTGTTCGGGTCACCAAACGAAAGTCCCATACTTTTATCCAAAAGCAACTTTTCCATACCGAAAACGGTCATGGATACGATTATGCCTATACACATCATAATTCCGGCGGAGCTTAAGATGATTTGGAATCCTTTAACGGTCCATTTTCGTGTTTGTTCAAACGGATAAAACAGGATGAGGAAAGGTAAGCAAATAATCATGATATTAAGTCGGAAAATACTGTCTACCAAGTATAAGGCAAAGCTGATTTTGGCAATGGTGAAAGCAACAACCAGAAACAGACCGGTTAATGTGGCAGTAAGACCTTTACTGAACAAACGAATGGCTATATCATAGCCAATGGCCAAATGATCACTGACAACGCAAGTCATACAGCTCATTAACTCCAGAGGCTCGGTCGGAAATGTTTCCGTGGTCATTTTTATATTATCCATCTTTGGAAAATTACATTTTTTAATATTGTGAACGTAGGCTTCGCAAATTTCTTCATTAGATTGAAAACTTGGCCACTTGATGGCGGTGGTTTGGGCTTCCGGTGTGGCAGCCAGTTCGTGCAGAACAGTGGCTGTAAATTCCAGAATGGTAACATAAACCGGAAAAATGAAGTTGTTTACGGTATACATTAAGTTGGCCGGAGAAGATGCTAAAGTGCCGCAAACAATACAAATAGCGGCTTTTCGGATGATTTTGGTCCAAAATTCACCAATGGCCTCCGGTGTGGGAGAGGAAACGTGTTTAAGAATTTGCCAGGCCATCCAAACAGAAAATGCCAAAATAATCAGCGGCAAGAGTTTTTCATCAGTCAGCGCCTTGTATACGCCTTTGGTCATATTACCGATATCTTTGTATAGAAGGCTTAAAAGGGAACTTTGCCAACATGTATGTTGTGAAAGAGCCAGTTTGGAATCATCTGCAACGGGGCACCAATCCGGATGTTCGGGATCTGCTGGTGGATTGGTCGGAATACACTGTTCATGCATTAAATCGCCTTTACCATTATTGCCGCAAGCCGTAAGAATGAATGCCGCACAGAGCAATAAGCAAAAAATTTTGCAAATGTTCCAGAAGTTTATTTTTTTCATCGGCATAGTTCCTTAAGTAGCGCCCACAATTATCCATAAATTATTTTAGCATAGATTTTAGAGAATAATTGTTACAATATGGTTAAATTTTAGGGTAAACCACGTCTAATGGCCTATAACTTGCAACTTTTTCGCTTGCGTAGTTCAATCTACGCGGCGCTCAAAACTTACGGCGTTCTAGACTCATTAGACGCTGTTTACAGAGTTATATACAGTGCTTTAGAAACGCGGCGCATCTGACTTATTATCCGCGGTTTTCGATAGGGTTGAAAAAAGTACTTTATTGCTCAGGTGTCTCAGACGTTTCCGGAGTTTCCGGCACCTCAGGGGTTTCCGGTGTCTCTGGTAACTCTTGTGTATTGTTATCATCAGTTAAGTTGTCTAATGCATCCTGTGCTTTATCGTTTAATTGTTCCGGTGCTTTGTTGCCACCGCCTTGGGTTCCGCGTTCTTGGAATTTATCTAAGTAACCACCACTGAGTTTACTACCAGCCCATGCCGGTGCGGTTTGGGTGAGCGCCTTATTAATGCCGTGACCAATGTTTTTACCAAAGGTAACCACACGATTTCCCGCCGATTTAATGGTGCGGCCGGCCTGTGTGTTATCTAAGGCTGCATTACCAACAGCTTTAGCGCCGGACCAAGTGGCGCCGGCAGCACCAGCACCAACCTTATGCATTGCTGACGTTGCTGTGCCACCCATTTTAGCACCAATGCTTGAGCCGGATCCGGCAGAGAATTTGTTCGCCGCGCCGTTTGCAATGGCAATTAATTTCATAGCCATAATAGCGCAAACAATCAAAATTAACATTCCCTCACCATCTAAAGAGCCCATTTTACGCAAATCATCAAGTTTCGGATTTCCCATATTCAAAATGGCGATATATTTTCTCATATCTGAATCGGAATCGCCGCCGGAAAGCGAGAATGTTATAATTTGCAATCCAACCAGAATAACTACACCCATTAACACATAGTTGAAGAAGGTATTTAAAATCATTTTGGCGCCGGTTGTGGTATAGCGTTTGGTCATTTTGAACGGCCAGCATGCCACAAACAGCGGCATTAGGGCGCAAACCATACCAAGTTGAACCGTGCAATCAATTAAATAAAATGTGATGGCAAGCCAAATCATTAAACCGAATAAATACATTACAACGCCGGAAAACCACATACTTAAATCAGGTAACAATGAGCCGTCATTGGCCCAACCATGGCAGATTAAGGCACGACCGACCGCCGGCATAATGACGGCAGAATTATTGAAGCAACGCACGGTTGTTAAAATGTTACTTAAAAGAGAAGCATCCAACTCACCGCCGGCTACGTCACCGAAATTGCCTTGCGATCCGGTGAGTTGACAGGCACCGCTGTTATCTGATCCCATTTGTAGGAAGACTTGCCCCATTTCCAGTCCTCCTTCAATAACCGGAGATACAAAATAGCCGTAAATATAAGAAGAATTGCTGAGTAGAATGAGTGCAATCGCTACTTTGAGACCTTGTATTAATATGGTTTTTAAGTATGAAGAGATGGATGTACCGGCAATAGCGCCAACCGCTTTAAGAGTTTCTATGGCCAAAATAACGGCAAAGAAAACGGTTACAATATTTTTCAGCGGATCAGCAATAGTTTCCCATGCAACGTGGGCAACACGATTATCCGTGTTTAGAATAACTTCAAAGATACTGCATAAAGGGCAAGTTGCCAAGTTAGCCATATATTCCGAGAAAGTACGGCAACCGTCTTCCGTTTCGGCCGGAACGGCATTATTCTCTTTTG
>JAZNQW010000036.1:0-5908 GCA_045590435.1 Alphaproteobacteria bacterium
CATGGCTACGATCCGACTTCGCAAATGACGGCCGATGAATTGGAAATGGCGCAAAAATATTGTGCCAAACTTTTGCCGAACAGAACTTGCATCAGTGTTTTAACGCCACGCAAAACCTATATAAATATTTTCTTGGATCCGATTTTAACTTCACCGGATTATCACCGCTATGTTTTGTTTGATGACGGCAAATTGGTGCTTTCCGCAAAATATTATGCCGAAAATCAAGATTGGGGATTGAAGCATTTGCTTGAAGATTTAAAAGACTGCTTTCCGAAAATGGTTTTTCAGCCGATAATGGTGGCGGATTTGTGTATTGATTATTTGTATTCACAAATTATTAAACGGCAAAAAAGCGCGCGCGATATTTATACCGAGATGATGCGCATTAAAGCCGAGCATATCAGCCGGATTTTCGGCGTACCGATGATTTTGGCGCAAGATGCGGCGGCTGAGTTTGCCGGTTGGAATAATTTTGATGAAATCTATTCGGTTAGTGAAGTACATGCCAGACACTTGATGGCGCAAGAGCAAAATATGAACCTTCGTGCCAAAAATTTGGGCTTTGGTAACAGCATTTATTACAACGGCCTAAAATATTATGACTTGTTAAAAGCGCAAAATATTCCTTATGAAAATCAGCAGGCTTTTTACCGGCAATTTAAGGCTAATTTGGCAAGCAAAAACCAGCTTGACAAGAATGGTAAAAAGTGATATTATTTTCCTAAAGTGGTGGTTAGCGCTTGTAGCCTGCCCATAGGCGAACCTGCATGGGATAACCTTTTAATTTTATATATGGCAAAAACTCTTTAACAAAGGGAATTTTTGATTAGGCAGGCATCGAATAATATATTCCCGCTAAGGAGTTATAGCTATGACTGATACTATTTTTACCGAAAATGATTTATCTTTTGATGTGCTGTTTAAAAACGGCATATGTATGACTTATAGTCCGTGCGATGCAATGGATGCTTTTCGTTATGCCCGAGATAAGAAAAAAGAATATTGCGAGCAAAATAATGTTAAACGTGCACTTATAAAATCTAAAGCAGAGCTTAGCAGTGGGAGATTGTCTCCTAAATTTCATTACTTTTCCAACGGCGTTTTAATTCATAATTTTACTCAAAAGGAAGATGCGGCTTTGCAAAGAGTGTTGACAATGCTCAAAATTCGCAATTTGCCAATTCGCAAAATTTATGCCTTGTCGCAGATTTATGATTATTGGAAAGCATCGAATTATATGCGAAATTTATCCGAACGCGCTAATTTGCTATATCCGTATAGAGAAGATATTAAGATTGCGCCGTTTCCGAAATTAGAAGAATTCATAACAGATTGTTTTGCCAATAATAATGTTTTATTGACGGCTTCAAAAAATGAAAATGTTAATCCTGATATTCGTGATTGTCTGGCGTTATTTGCCGACGGAAGATACTATATTGCCGATGAATTTGGTGGCACTATTTCGCGGCATAATAACAAAAACATCAAAATATTTAAGAACGAGCATAAAGATTACGTATTTTTAGATGAGATTTATGTGCCGCGCGACTATATTGCCGCTTTATACAAAGAAGCCGAAAAATATGATTGGTATGTTTCGGCAGAGGAAATTGAGCAAAAAAATCGCCATTCAGATGCAGAAATATCGGAGATGCAACATTACATCGAAAATTTGTTTAACGGTCGCAAATGTTTATCCGTTACAAATTTAGAAGATGATCCAAAAACTCATTTTGGAGCGGATCCCGATGTTGATAAGTATGCACTGTTCACGGATGGAACATTAGTTGTCGGTGACAGTCGTCCAAATGTGGCAAATACCTACTGGTACGACCAAATGTGCAGGATTTATAAAGATTCAAAACTTAAAATTGAGCTTGTTCCCGATTTTTACATTCCGGCAATCTATGCGGCATTACCGAAATATCAGCGTAGTGCCAGTGATATTTATATGGAAATGCTCAAAGAAAAGGCTAAAAAACTTAAATCTGAGCTTAATATACCACATCATGAGGCATTGGATATTGCCGCTAAGATAGATGATTGGGATAATTTTCAAGCAATAAAAATCGAAGACGAATCCCATGCTCGTTATCTTATCAGCGCAGAAAAATGGCGCAATAAAATTGCAAACGGTTCGTTTTTGCAAGAGTATGAAATATACTTGCGCAGCAGCAGAAAATAGCCGAGGTGTGTCATGAAAAACGATATTATAACGCAACAAAATGCAGTGGAAAAATTGTATGAACATGGCAAAGTTTGTTTAACGGCGGCACGCGAAGCCCATACGGATTTTAAGTATCGCCCCTATTTGGCTTTGTTTGCCGACGGTACTTTTTTGGCCGATGAACGGGCGCAAAATGATGCTGTTTTGCAAAATTTGGTTGTTGAATTTTGCGTGGCCTATCCGTCGCAAAAACGGCAAAAAGTGCAATTTGTGCCGCCGGCAGTGCTTAAAGCGGTTTACCACCGCGCCCAAGATTTTGACTGGTATTTGCCGCACCATGCTTTTCCGCCGAACTTAAGTGTTGCCGAAAAACAAAAATTGCGCGGTTTTTTGGCGCGTGTTTTAAGCCGACCGTGTTTGAGCATTACAACCCTGACAACGCCGGATTGGTTTCGCTTTTATTCACCGGATAAGGCAAAATTTGCCCTGTTTGCCGACGGCTGGCTGACAATTGCCGAAAACAGCCCGTGTTTAAACGATTTGCCGCGCAATATATGCGAATTATATCCGCAAATACAAATGGTTGAAGTGGTGCCGCAATATTACATTGATGCTGTTTATGAGCGCTTGCTATACACCGAGCCAAGCGCGCGCGAAATCTACATTGATTTAGTGCGGCAAAAGATTATGCGACGATTGAAAATTAGTGCCGACGAAGCGCTCGAGGTGATGCAAAAGCAAACTTACGGCTGGCGTGAACTGTTGTTTTTGAGCGAGCAAAAAGCACGTTCCATGATTTATAGCGATTATGTTGAGAATTGTTTTTTGCGCGAAGATGCCGTTTTTGCCGCACAAATGGCCGCTAAAAAAGATTTTCATATAGGCTCGTTTATTTGATGAATATTCTTTATTTCGGTATGTTGTTAAAACTTATTGACAAACCACTGGTTTTATACTATAATTTGTCTAATTAAAAAATTATTTAGAAAAAAATTGTGTCTCGTTATGTCTTAGGCAAACATAACAAAAAAGAGACGAACGCCTTAAACCCTTTTTAGCATGAGAAATATATTCTCTTTGCAGACCAACAATGGTTGTTGGTACAAGGGCACTGTTTCTATGAGGTACAACCTCAAAACAGTTGCCAAGTTGATAATAGCCTTAATCGTGCTCGCAGTGGCCGGCTTTGCGCTCTATTGGGCTGGTATTGGTCTCTGGGCGCTGTTAGGGTGGCTCTGGGCTGGCATCTGCTGGTTCTTCGGAGGTTTATGGTCAATCATCTGTTGGTTTTTTGGCGGACTTTGGTCTGTTCTCTGCTGGTTGGCGGCTCAGTGGCTCTGGTTCCTCGGTGCGGCTGCTATTGCTCTTATCGCATGGCTTCTCAGCAAGGTGAACTGGAAGTTACCCGAGCGTGAACCGTCTGAGAACAAGGAGCGCGATTGGAAGTGGCTGTGGGTGGCATTGCTGGCTTTGCTGTTGCTTCTGCTCGGTCTTCTGTTGTTCAAGTCTTGCGGTGGTTCGTCAAATGATGAGCAGTCTTCTGAGGTGAGCGCGCTGACGATTTCGTCAGAGGCTTATAACATCGCCTTTGATAAGGTCGTTACAACGCGAGCTTATCTGGACGGTGTTCAGAACGGTGAAACCAAAACGCAGCGAGTCCTTGTTGGTTTTAAGTTCGTTAACGGCGAACCTGTGACAAACAAGACTTTTGAGGGCAAGACCTTTGAGGAAGCTAAGCGCATCATTGCTGAGGACTGGGAACCGGTTATCAGAAACAACGTGCGTGCTAACCTTACGGAAGATCAGATTGTTGTTGTGACATTATTTGCCATGCGAAACGGAAAGTACGGTTTTGAGAAGTCTGACTTCTTAAGGAGCGTAAATGCCGGTATGTTTGATGTAAACACCATGGCCATTCACAAAGCAAATGGTGTGAAGCGTGAACTTCGTGACGAGGCGAAACAGTATCTCTGGGTATTGAAGAATCTCGGAAACGGAAACCTCTCATGCGACGAGTTACTCGACTATCCATCATTCTCATACAAGGCTATTTCAGTGTCTCGTATGTATGGAGAGGACGGAGCTCTGATCTTTAACGACAGCCTCAAGGCACGCCTACAGCGTGGCAATTACCAGACGCCGCGCAAGGCACTTGAGTTGTAGTCTGCTTAAGACATTCAAGCGAATCCCCACCTTTTATCAAGGTGGGGATTTGTTTTTTAAGTTTGTTCGTAAATTTATTTTATCTGTGGTGATGATGGTGACCGCCGTGATGGTGATGGTGATGACCGAACAACAAACTGCCGACCGCTACACCGGCCACACCGCCTAAAAATGCCGAGGCAGTTGAATCATAGTAATAACTGCGCGGTTGCGGTCTTGGACGAACCACAACGGTTTGCGGTTGCGTTACAACCACCTGCTGTGCCGGCTGTGAAACCACAACTTGCTGATTCATTGGTTGTGTGTATATTTGTTGTGTGACATAACCGTTGGAATCAACCACAACTATTGTTTCTGCCAAAGCGGCATTACTCCAAACCGCCGCCATCATTATCATTAAAACTAATTTTTTCATATTGTCCTCCTTAAATAAGTTTATAATTCAGACATAATACATTTTTGAATACATTGCAATACAACAAATATACATTCAGGTATGTATATTTATATTTTTTTGATTTTTTGGTATGTATATTTTAAATTATTCCACAATATCAGCACGATAGGAGTCAATAACTTCTATCTCGCCCTCGTTCTCGGCAGGTAAAACTTCGCAAATCAGCAAATTATTTTTGCCGTTCAGATTCACAAAAACACTATCATCAACCTGCTCCAACGTTAATTCATCCTCTTCATTGCGGTAAATTTCCACCTTTTGTTCGTTACGAAACAGGCGCACCAAAGGTCTTTCTGCTCTTCCCTCGCGTGCATAAATTAGCAGCGCCACATCTTTTTCATCTGTAATTAAAAATTGAAATGTATTCATATCAGGCATAGTCGGCTCCTTTCGCTTATTAATTTTAGCAAAATTTTAGGATATATCAATTAAAATTTATCTAACGGAGAAATCAATGAATAAATTAATTGACGGTTTAATCAATCTTTGTCGCTGGCCGGTGGCTTTGGCCGCTTTATGTGCCTTACCGGCATTAATTATGTCGTATCAGCATTTCAACTTTCACACCAAAGAATTTTATTTTGTGGGTGCCGGAATTGCTTTTTTTTGGGTGGTGGCTTTTACGGTCGGCAGTCAGGTGCGTCATCAAATTCAAATTATTGCCCATGAATTGACACATACCTTGTTTGCCATTTTAACCTTGCATTTTGTTAAAAGAATTCGCCTTAATCCGGATGGTTCGGGCGGTTCTATGCAACTTTCCGGTCACGGTAATTGGATTATTATTTTAGCGCCTTATTTCTTTCCGTTATTTGCCGCATTATATATGCTGATTATGCCGCCGCTGTTGCGTCTTACCGATAATCATTGGTTGATTTACGCTATTTTCGGCTACTTTATTGCTTATTATTGGGAAACGGTTTTATCGCAAGTGCACTCCGAGCAAAGCGACATCATTCGCTGCGGTTACTTTTTCTCCGGCATTATTATTGTTTGTTTTAATTTGTTTGTGACCGGCTCATTGTTTGCGTTTGTGCGCCATTCGTGGCAAGGCCTTGAGCTTTATTGGCAACTGCTCTATAAATTGAATTTGGATAATTACCAATTTGTGCAGAACT
>JAZNQW010000037.1:0-9729 GCA_045590435.1 Alphaproteobacteria bacterium
CTTTTGCCGAATAATCTTATAAACCGGCTCTGTGGCATTTTTCAACAAAGCCATAAATTTTTCGGAATATTTATTGTGCACGGTCATTAATTTATAATGCAACATCCAATATAATATAATATCAACCGCAACAACCTTAAAGTAAATATCCACCAAAAAACCCAAGATATCTAAAAACGGCATTAAAAAAAGTCCGACAATTCCCATTTCATTCTCCTTGTTTAAGTTACATTGTCTGTTTGAGCCGAACGGTTTGCCGTTTTTTCCAATTGACGGAAACGGTTCGTATCAAAGTGTCTGGCATCACGAATACCGCGCAACTTTTCAATAAGATCAGCTTTGCTGGCCGCTGACATTTCACTGTTAACCGCGACATCATGATCTGTGCTTTTATTATCCATATCAACTTCTTTACGTAATTGCAAGAGCATTAATCGTTTTAACCAATTTTCATATCCGAAACTTTCAAATAAGTCCGCATCATCTTCATGGTCAATGCCCAGTCCGTAACGTTCTTTCGGACTGAAATTATACTCATACCCAAGGCTCTGCAAAGATTTAAGCATACGATATATCAGTTTGGCCTGTTCATATTCGCTGCGACCGACTTCAATTTCAACCGCATCACGGGTATAATTCAAAATCAAATCGTCAATTTCACGCAAGCGAATAATATTTAAGATTAATACATCAAATTCTTTTGAATCATCTTCATGCGCCGCTCTTAAAAAGGCCAATGCCGCAAACAAAACAAATTCGTCACGATTGATTCTCTCTAAAAAAGTTTTCCTTTCATGATAATCATCTGTTGTAATATAGCCGTCATTCATATGTTTCATGGTCTCGGCCGCACTTTCCAAAATATCATAAAACGTCTGTTCCGGTGTATCTTCAACACAAGAATCAATAAGTTTATGACCTATCATCTCTTGAATTTGCGTCTTAGTGTATGCCGTATTATTAAATTCCACTTCATAGTCCGCCGGTGCCAAAATTGTTTCACGCAAAATCGTGCATGCGTCGGGCCTGCTCACAGCAGGAAAAAGCTGACTCACGGCGTCATACAAAGCATTAAAATATGTGCAGTTACTATAGCGCCCCATATATTAATCTTCCTCAAAAATAATCTTAGCCTGTTCCAACCAAATAATGCGATCGATAATCCAGTTACTGATTTGCTCAACCTTTTCAATTTCAATACCTAAAGCCAAACCAACTTTACCGATAAAAAGTGTTTCTTCATCCGATAAAATGTTATCAACATGCGCTAACATACACATTTCTCTTATTAATTCAAGTGCCAAATGGCGATCATGAATCACCTTAACATTTTCAATAACCTCTTTATCGTCTTTGAAATTGCAAATTTCCTGAAAATCCGTAATATTCTGGGCAAAAGCCGCTGACGTTATATATTGAATTTCTTCATCATCCGTTTTACCGTCAATACCGGAAAGACAAACCAAAACTTGAAAAAATGCTTTTTTTTCCTCCGGTGTAGCTTTATCTATATAAGAAGGTAGCATATTATTAAATTCAGACATCAAAATAATCTCCTGCTGTTAATGTAATGTATGTTAACGAAACTCCAATAAATTTGCAATATAAAAAATGTAAAATTAGCGTTAATTGTAAAATAGTCAGTTTTTCTATGGGCAAATTACAAAAAACATTTGAAAAAAAATTGCCGATAGCGTAAATATAAGTTAATTATAAAGGAATTAATGCAAAGTGACTAAAAAATATTATATAAAAACTTTCGGTTGCCAGATGAACGTTTATGATTCGTCTCGTATTGCCGACATGCTGAAAAAAGAAGGATACACGGAAACAAATCGGCAAGCGGATGCCGATATTGTGCTATTTAATACTTGCCATATTCGTGAGAAAGCCGCCGAAAAGTTGTTTTCCGATTTAGGCCGAGCCAAGCTGATTGCCGACGAACGTGCCGAAAATGGAGAAAAAACCGTTATAGGCGTGGTCGGATGCGTAGTGCAAGCCGAAGATGAACAAATTATTGCTCGTGCACCCTATGTCGATTTTGCCGTTGGCCCGCAAATGTATTTTCGTATTCCGGAAATATTAAAACAAATTCACAACCAAAAAGAACATCAAAGCGTTGTAGACACAGACTTTCCGGCAGTCAGTAAGTTTGATTTTCTGCCGGAAAACAAGGCTCAAGGTGCTTGTTCATACTTGGCGGTTCAAGAAGGTTGCAATAATTTTTGCACCTATTGCGTCGTGCCTTATACGCGCGGTGCGGAATACTCTCGTCCGCTAGCAGACGTAATAACTGAAGCCAAGCGCTTAATTGCAACCGGAACTTTGGAAATTAATCTGTTGGGACAAAATGTAAATTCATATCACGGCGAAGATGAAAACGGTCATGAACGCAATTTAGCCTATCTGTTACACAAACTGGCCGAATTGGACGGCTTAAAAAGGTTGCGCTATACCACATCATATCCTGCAGATATGACTGACGAATTAATCTCCTGCCACAAAGATATTGATATTTTAATGCCTTATTTACACTTACCGGTGCAATCCGGTTCCGATAAAATATTAAAAGCCATGAACCGGCGCCATAATTCGGCAGATTATTTACGAATCGTTGAAAAATTGGCAACGGCTAATCCGAATTTACGCATGTCATCAGATTTTATCGTCGGTTTTCCGGGAGAAACTGATGATGATTTTCAAAAAACACTGGATGTGGTAAATCAAGTCAAATATATTCAGGCATTTTCGTTCAAATACAGTCGTCGGCCCGGAACACCTGCCGCAGTGATGGACAATCAGGTTGAAGAAAAAATCAAAAAAGAACGTCTTGATATTCTGCAAACACTGCTGTTTGATTATCAAACCAAGTTTAATTCGGCGTGTATCGGTAAAACCATGCCGGTTCTGTTTGAACAAAAGGGCCGCCATAAAGGCCAACTAATCGGCCGCACACCATATATGCAAAACTTGCATATTGAAACAAACGGTGCTAACATAAACAAAATACTTAATGTTTTGATCACAGATGCCACTACAAATTCGTTAAGCGGAAAGGAAGTCTAAAATGGCAGAAATAGGGTTTGAATTATTCAATAATCAGCTTATGCAACAGTTGGTTGGAGAAGCTGATGCTAATTTACGTCTGATTGAAAAAATGCTGAATGTTGAAATTTTAAGTTTCGGCAATCAAATAACCATCAAAGGCGCCTCAGGAGATGTGGAAAACGCACAAACCGCCATTGAAACGCTTTATCACAAAGCAAGCAAAGGTGTATCTATCGGCGAACAAGAAGTAAAAGCGGCAGTTCGCATGAGCGCACATAACCATTCTTCTGATGAAAAACAGGAAATGAATGATATTGTGCTGAAAACTAAAAAACGCTATATTTATCCGCGTTCCGCCATGCAAGCCAAATACATTCAGGAAATGATGAAAAATGAACTGGTTTTCGGCTTGGGACCGGCCGGAACCGGTAAAACTTATTTGGCTGTTGCTTTGGCTGTGGCCATGATGCTTGAGGGAACCATTGATAAAATCATCTTGTCACGTCCGGCTGTGGAAGCCGGAGAAAATCTGGGTTTCTTGCCGGGAGATTTAAAAGAAAAAGTTGATCCGTATTTGCGCCCGTTGTATGATGCCCTTTATGAGATGTTACCGGCGGAGATGGTCGATAAAAAACTGGCATTGGGCGAAATAGAAATTGCCCCTTTGGCTTTCATGCGCGGTCGCACGCTGTCCAATTCATTCATTATTTTGGATGAAGCACAGAACACCACACCAATGCAAATGAAAATGTTTTTAACGCGTCTTGGTGAAAATTCACGTATGGTTGTTAACGGTGACTTAAGTCAAGTCGATTTACCTCACGGTGTTGTTTCCGGTTTGCGTGATGCGTTGAATACCCTGAAAAATTTAGATAACATCTCTGCAGTGACCTTCACATCAGATGATGTGGTGCGCCATGGTCTGGTTGCCAAAATTGTTCAGGCCTATGAAGAAAGAAGTAAAAAACAACAAGAGGAAAATGACTGATATTTTGCTTGATATTAACATAGAAGATAAGCGTTGGAACGAAGCGCTTACCAATATTTCTATCCTTATGGAAAAAGTCAAAACGGCTGTTTTCGAATATGTGAAAACAAATATGAAATTAAAAATTCTAAATATCAAAAAACCGTTTTTCATTGGTATTTGCTTGAGCGATGACCGACAGGTTCAGCATCTTAATAAAGAATTTCGCAATCTGGACAAACCAACCAACGTGCTTTCGTTTGCCAATATTGATGATCCGGACTTTTTAGAAGAATCAAAATATTACCCGGAATTTGACTTAGGCAGTATTATTATCGCCTATGAAACAATGAACCGCGAAGCCGAAGAGCAAGATATCTCGTTGGAGGCACATTTTTGCCATTTACTGACACATGGTTTCCTGCACCTTCTAGGCTTTGACCACATTAAAGCGGAAGATGCTCAACAAATGGAAAAAATGGAAACAGATATCTTGGCATCTCTCGAAATAGATAACCCTTATGAGGAAATATAAATGACTGAAACAAACACTGATGAAGGTATTTGGCGCTGTATTTGCCGTAAATTCAGTAAAAAAGAAACCGTTCGTGAAACTTTGGAAGATTTAATCGAAGAAGCGGGCAGCGACGAAACTGACAGCAATTTAAGTGCCCAAGAGCAAGAACTGCTGAATAATATTTTATACTTAAAAGATAAACGTTGCGGACAAATAATGGTGCCGCGCGCTGATATTATTGCCTTCCCAAAAGACGGAACGGCTGAAGATTTATGCCAATTAATGGTTGAAAAAGGACATTCACGTATCCCTGTTTACGGCGAATCTTTGGATGATATTGTTGGCATGGTGCATATCATTGATGTGGCAAAAGCCTTGCTAAAAGGTAATCGTCGTATAAAAGTCGGATCGTTAGACTTACGCTTGATTAAGTTCGTATCTCCGTCAATGCACGTTCTGGATTTGCTTAACGAAATGCAAAAAAATAAAATGCATATAGCTTTGGTTGTTGATGAATACGGCGGCATTGACGGCTTGGTAACTATTGAAGACTTGCTTGAAGAAATTGTCGGCGATATTGAAGATGAATATGATGTAGGGGATGAGCCGGAGATTTTCATTCAAGGCAATCACGTTATTATTGCAGCCGGTCACGCCGAGTTAGACGATATTTATGAAAAAACAGGCGTGCAACTGTCCGATAATTTGGAAGACGGTGAAAATGAAATTGATACCATCGGCGGTTTAATATGTGCTATTATTGAGCGCGTCCCTCAACGCGGCGAAGTGATTGCCGCTAAAAATGGCATTAATTTCAGAATTTTGGACGTTGATTCGCGCCGAATTAAACGTGTGATGATTGTTTTACCACAAGAGGCAGAAATTGCGGAAAATCGCTCTGAAAATAATTGAAACCATTAGAGAATGGCGCAAAATAGCGGCGTTTTTTTGCGGCTCATTATTAACATTGGCATTACCGCCATTCTTTCAGTTTTGGACCGTATTTATCGCATTTTCCGGTGCTATATGGTTATGCTTGCAAGCCGAAAATAAAAAAAATTTGGCCGCTATCGGATACTGGTTTGGTTTCGGATATTTTGGATTCGGCTTTTATTGGATTGGTAACGCTTTATTGGTTGATTCTTCGGCTACCGGTTATCTGTATCCGATTGTGTTAATCTTAAATGGTGCGTTTTTCGGTATTTTCACAATTTTACCATTCTGGGCAACAGCTGCCGGCAAAAATACCTTTTCCAAAATTTTGTGGTTCACGGCCATATGGTTTTTCAGCACTGAATGGTTGCGCAGTTTTCTGTTAACCGGCTTTCCGTGGAATCCAATCAGCTCTGTTTTGGCAATTCGACCAGCTTCGCTGCAAACTTTAGCATGGATTGGCACTTACGGGCTATCAATGATAACCATCTTTTTTGCATCTTTGCCGGTTTATTGGCTTTCAAAGCCGACCTTACGCCGATTTATATATCCATTAATCTCCGTTGCTTTTTTCGGCATTTTATGGGAGTACGGCGCTTATATTATCTCTGAGGCCGATCATACGCCTGATGGTGAATCAGTCATAATTCGTCTGGTTCAGCCCAGCATTCCGCAAAACTTAAAGTGGAACAGAACCGTTGCCGAACAAAACTTTCAAGACTACGTTGACCTAAGTCTTTCAAAAGACAATCACCACATAGACTTTGTCATTTGGGGAGAAACCGCCTCACCTTTTGATTTAACAACCGATAATGCACATCGCCAGAAAATTAAGGCAGCTGTGCCACGTCACGGATATTTAATAACCGGTTTATTGCGTCGTCAATTCAATTTTGATTCGTTTATTCCGTATAATTCCTTGGCTGTGCTTAACAAAAAAGGGCAAGTATTGAATTTATATGATAAAAGTCATCTGGTTCCGTTCGGTGAATACATTCCTTTGCGTCAATATTTGCCAAACTGGGTACGTCCGTTAACCAATAATGTAGCCGAGTTTGGACATGGTAACCAATTTCAAACCATCACTGTGGATGGTTACCCTGAATTTGCACCGCTGATTTGCTATGAAGTTATTTTTTCGGATGATGTGGTGCGAAAAGATAATAAACCTAAATGGATGATTGTGCTTACCAACGATGGTTGGTATGGCTTGAGCGCCGGTCCTTATCAACATCTGGTTGCCGCCCAAATGCGCGCCGTTGAAGAGGGTATAACCGTCGTTCGCAGTGCCAACAGCGGCATTAGTGCCGTAATAACGCCATATGGACAGATTCCCGCCAAAATAGGATTGGGTAAACGCGGCATTAAAGATGTGGCAGTGAAACTCAATTTGGCACACGATACCTTATTCGGTCAATACGGAAACGCCATTCCTCTCTCTATGGCGGTGATTATGATGTTTCTGGCATGGTTGCTTTCAACCGTTCCTTTGTTTAAAGAAAAACGCCAAACAAAATTTGTGTTGTCTGTGAAAAAAACAAATACCGAAACAAAGTCAAACAAAACAGAAAATAAGCGTAAAACTACTCAGGTACGCAAATCCAAAACAAAGAGCACTGCAAAAAAGAGCGTCGCTAAAAGCAAAAGTGCTACGAAAATCAAAAGCACTACAAAAAGCAGACAAAAATCAACTAAATCAATGTCTTAAATTTATTAGCAATTTCGGCATCAATGCGTGTCGGGCGATGCGTATCAAGATTGATGTAAATAATTTTAACATCCAGCTGGGCCAACAGGTTTTCACCGCAACGAACATCTTGATGAAGAACGGCACTGGCGCCGCCAAGTTCCTTAACTTGACAAGTAATAACTAAAGCATCATTCAATCGAGCCGAAGCCAGATAATCTATTGAGCATGAACGCACAATAAAGCCGCAATGTTTTTGCGCTAAAATCTGCTGCTGATCAATATCCAAAAAACGTAAAAATTCACTACGCGCGCGTTCCGCAAACTTCAAGTAATTGGCATAATAAACAATGCCACCGGCGTCGGTATCTTCATAATAAACACGCACCGGAAAAACAAAGGTCTTATCCATCAGCTGGCCCTGCGCCGGCAAAACAGGCTCTGTCATTCATCATCTCCTAAGTCTGCAAGCAAATCATATTGTTTAGAATTACTGCTTGGTTTTATTCCCAAATATTGATACCCGACTTGCGTAATCATCCGACCGCGCGGTGTGCGTTGCAAAAAGCCGAGCTTCAGCAAAAACGGCTCAATAACCTCTTCAATAGTATCACGTTCTTCCGACAATGCCGCCGCCAACGTATCTGCCCCCACCGGCCCACCGCCGTAATTCTTCGCAATACACATTAAATAGCGCCGGTCAAAATTATCCAGTCCGTAATTATCAACGTCAAGCCGCCGCAATGCCATATCGGAAATTTTTTCATCAATAACCGTATTATCCGATACAGCACCGAAATCACGCACACGCCGCAACAAACGACCGGCAATACGCGGAGTTCCGCGTGACCGCTTCGCAATTTCCAATGCGCCGGTATCCGAAATTTCAATATTTAGAAGGTTAGCACCGCGTTGCACAATTTTCTTCAAATCTGCATCTGAATAAAAATCCAAACGCAACGGAATACCAAACCGCTCGCGTAACGGTGTTGAAAGCAATCCGGAACGTGTTGTTGCACCCACTAATGTAAACGGTTGCAAGTCAATGCGCATGGAACGCGCCGATGGTCCTTCGCCGATAATAATATCAAGCTGAAAATCTTCCATTGCTGAATATAACACTTCTTCAATAGCCGGATTTAAGCGGTGAATTTCATCAATAAACAAAACATCATTACGTTCCAAATTAGTTAAAATCGCAGCCAAATCCCCCGATTTTGAAATCATTGGTGCTGAGGTAGCATGAAACCCAACGCCCAATTCTTTGGCCACAATCGACGCCAATGTCGTTTTACCAAGCCCCGGCGGACCAAATAACAATACATGGTCCAAAGCCTCTCCGCGCTGCTTAGCCGCAGTAATAAAAACATGCAAATTGTCACAAACTTCGCGTTGCCCCACAAATTCCGCCAAGGAATTCGGACGCAAACTGACAGGATTATTACCCGTTAGCTCATCTTCCGGACGAGATTGCGGACTGACAATACGTGCATCTTCTTTCATAACTAAAATTCCTTCCGTGCAAATTCTTTAAGAGCCAAACGAATAAGCGTTGATGTGTCCGCTTCGGCATTTTCGGCTAACACCTTTGAAACAACCCGATAAGCCTCTAACCGCTGATATCCTAAATTAACCAACGCCGAAATAGCATCTTCGCTTTTAGAATAATCGGCTTCCGGCAACGTCGGGGCAACGCTTTCAACCATAGCCGAATCATCTGCCAAAATTTCGCCGATATTCGTTCCTACCGGAATAGTTACAATTTTATCTTTTAACTCGGTGACAATACGTGCCGCCAATTTCGGCCCAACCCCCGAAGCACGGCAGAAAGAGGCTTTGTCTTGCGCCCCAACCGCTTGTGATAACTGAGTTGGCGATAAAACAGAAAGAATGCTTAAACAAACTTTAGCACCAACACCTTGCACCTTTGTTAAAGTGTTAAACCACTCTTTTTCCCAAGCATCAGCAAAGCCGAACAACGAAATACTGTCTTCGCGCACCACCATTTCGGTTAACAATGCCATTTCCTGCCCGACTTTCATTTTACTCAACGTTTTACTTGAAGCTGAAACCAAATAGCCGACGCCGTTTACATCTATGATGGTGTAATCATCGCCGATTGTATCAATTATGCCGCGTAATTTTGCTATCATATCAAATCCTTTTGTTGATGTTCAGCTTATCTGAAACCGTTGAGCGGCGCAAGTATTTTTGCGCTTTAATACATGACTTTGTTTAAATACAGTCCGCAGGCCGGTGCGGAAATACCGGCTTTTGTGCGGTCCTTAGCCTCTAACATGCGCTTAATGTCTTCGGGCGCATAAGTGCCGTTGCCAACCTGCATCAGCGAGCCGACCATGTTGCGCACCTGATGGTAAATAAAAGAGCGCGCTTCTACGGTGAAAATAATTTCTTCGCCTTGCCGCTCTACGTCGAGCTTATCTAAAGTCTTTACAGGCGAAAGTGCTTGACATCCGGCACCCCGAAACGACGAAAAATCATGATTGCCGAGCAGGTATTGCGCTCCCTTTTGCATTGCCTCAATATCTAAAGCATAAGTCGGATCGTAGCCATGTC
>JAZNQW010000038.1:0-2052 GCA_045590435.1 Alphaproteobacteria bacterium
GCCGCTAATTCGTCGGACGACATTTCAAGTGAGAAGAAGGCAACGCCGCGATTCTCAGCCGGCAAATCCGGATGCTCGGCAAAATATGAGGCTACATTATAGGCAATGTTAACGGCCAATGCGGTTTTACCCATGGCCGGACGTGCAGCCAGAATAATAAGTTCGGAGTCATTTAAACCACCGATACGATAGTCCAATTTAGCTAGGCCTGTTGGTACGCCGGAAATACCGCCACCCTTTTGATAGGCTTTCTCAATAACTGAGACCGATGAAGTCAGTGCCTTGGAAAAATCAATAAAACCGCCTTGAGCATCACCGCGATCGGAAAGATTATACAGCGCTCGTTCGGCTTGACTGATTTGGTCTTCGGCAGTTAAATCGGCGTCTTCAACCATAGCCGCATTTACAATTTCATAACCGGCGCCAATCAATTCACGACGTAAATATTTATCATAAACAAACTGCGCATAGTATTCTACGTTAATTAAAGGAGAAGCGCTTTCTGCCAATTTAACCAGATAGGGAAAACCACCGACTTCGTTTAAAGTGCCCTCTTGTTCAAAATAATTTTTTAAGGTAACAACGTCTGCTACATGGCCTTTCACAATTAACTTCGCCATAACGTCAAAGATTTTTTTATGAGTGGCATCGGCAAAATATTCCGGTTTCAGCAAATCGGCCACTTTTTCATAATTTTTATTGTTGGCTAAAAGTGCACCAATCAAGGCCTGTTCGGCCTCAATGTTTTTCGGCAGCTTGTTAATATCAGGTTTTTCCATTTCGTCCTTCATTTGATAGTCATTCACGTTCAATATTGTTGTTATAAATGATTTGTATTTTTTCGACAGTGAAATATTTTTCAAGTTGTGGATTATGTGCATAAAAAAGAACAACGGGAGATGGCGGACATCATGTTCCTGTTTTCAATTCCCGATTTAAGGATATTCGGTTTATTATCGGAATTTACTGAGATTCGCCGATCAAGTCGGCGAATGACATCCTTAAAGAACGCAGGCCTCCGGATTTTACAAGTGGTGAGAGAGATTTTCAGTTGGTGGAGTTTCATAAATAAAGTTAAGCCGAAGAATTAAAGTTACCTTTCTATTGAGGTAAATTGATTATTTTTCTTCATATTTTTTCAAAGTGCGATACAGTGCCGGTCGCATATGTCGGCCCTGCCAAATGCCTGATCGGTTAGCTTCGGCGTAATTTTCATCATCACTATATTTATGACTGCGATAAGCTCTGGCCTGACCTTGTCGCACCATTTCCTTATTAAGTGAGAGGTTATCGATAAAACATTCGCAAATTTGGCGTTGATATTTATCCGGTTGTTGCTCGCAATTGCAATGCACTTCATTTTCGGCAATCAAGTTTTTTAAGTAAGCGGTCGATTCTTGACCACACTCATATTCTTGGCTGTTTATATCTTCGCAGGTTTGAAAAAATTCCGGAGCATCAATGCCGTCAAGCCGAATGCGAACACCATCTATCTCAAGTGAGTCGCCATCCACCACTTTGATATTTGCCGCCAAGCATAAATTACCCCATAAACACAAGAAAAGAATAAGTTTTTTCATTCAAATTGCTCCGCTAGCAGAATAATTCATTCATTTTTTTAAATCAATATTTACTTTTCTTTCATACTATCTTGTTAAATTATAAACTAAAGAATTATCACTAATTTGTTTAAAGGTATCGCGATGTTAAAAAAATTAGGAATATTAACTGCATGTGTGGCACTTTTAGGTTGCTATTATACGCCATCAAACGAGTTCAATAATGAATTGCCGACATTATCACCAGAGCAAGCCGCTGCCGGAACGCCGGAAATGGGGCCGGTTTTTCGTCAGCCGCGTTTAAAAATGCCGTCTTCAGTGGTGGTTTGTCGCTCTAAACAGTGTGCACCGGCTAAAATTTCAATGTCAAAGGAATATATCTATAATTCGCTATTGAATTTGTTTGACAGTAATGCACGGCAAAAGGCTTTGGTTTGTGAGGCTGATTCTAATACACATGCATGCACAGAGCAATATGTGCCGATTCCTGTTA
>JAZNQW010000039.1:0-16442 GCA_045590435.1 Alphaproteobacteria bacterium
TGACAGCGCAAAATCCGCTTCACACCAAGCCACACACCTTTAATCACTCCATGCACCTGCACTGCTTCTACCATATACTGCGAACAAGTCGGCCTATACCGACACGTTCCCGGACACAGTGGTGAAATAAAATATTGATAAAACTTAATCGGTAACACAACAATCTTCTTGAGCATAACACGCTGTGCCTTCCTCATCTTCCGATTTTACCTGATTTTCCCCGGTAATCATTTTATTGATTTTCTTCAATGCCCAAATTACATCGCGACGTAAATCATTAAAAGCGCAGCCATAGGTATCATACCGTGCCACCAAAACATAATCTACATTTTTCAGGGTATTTGCTTCATAAACTTCACGCATTACCGCACGCAACCGCCGTTTGACCCGATTACGTATATGCGCTTTTCCCAATCTTTTGGTTGCCGTAAACCCAATCCGCGCCTCATGCAGCGATTCGCTTGATAACGAACGAGCCGCCTGAATCATTACCGTTTTAGAAACCATGGTAATATCTCTGGCGGCTCTTAAAAAATCTTTTCTTTTCTTTAAGATTAAAAACTTGCTCATGGCAAATTAAGCTGAAAGTTTTTTACGTCCTCTAGCTCTGCGTGCCGATAAAACCTTGCGGCCGCTAACTGTTGCCATACGTGTTCTAAATCCGTGACGACGTGTGCGCACTAATTTACTTGGTTGATATGTTCTTTTCATTTTAAAATCTCCGGTTTGTTATTAGTTATTTAAAGCCTGCCCATGCAGACTCTCGGTAATTTTCATCGCTGTTTATAACCGCATCTTTCTCGGATGTCAACAAAAAAATGATTGCATATTTCATAAAAAGTCCATATATTGAGCGCAGTTTTTTTATTATTTACTTACTCATCAAGATTACAATTATGGAAGTTTTAAAAAGTTACGAATTGCGCCAATGCGGCAATCAGATTGCCCTACGCCAACTTATTTTGCCGGAAGGCCAAATGAAAACCATACTTATCGCCGATAAGCTGGTTGAAGATCCTAATAAACATCGCGCTGTAAACGGCTTTCCGTTTTTTGTGCTGCAAAAAGCCGAAAATCTGTTTTTATGCTGGGATGTTGACAACAACTTGCGCATTGCCCCGGCTTGCAAAGATTACCGCGTACATAACAACGTTCTCTTGCTTGAAATGCCGACTGAATGGCAACTTTGGTCTGCAACAGATGAAATGCCGCAAAAATCGCTCGGTTACCCTATCGGCTCGTTTATGGAGTTATTCATCCGCATTGTACCGCAAGGTTTTGAGTTAAACTACTTTGAGCAAGGAAAACTCATCACCAAGCAGTGTCAGGAATGTGAAGTTTTGAACACTGAAGTTAAGCCAAACAGTTTTGTTTATAGCGAGCTGTTCCCTGATATTTTGAAAGTCCAAACCGAAGAAGGCACTTTCTTTGTCAGTATTGAAAAGGAAACCGGTCCTGAAATGCATTACATGGGCGGCTCATCTCACAGTGTTTCTTACCGCTTTGTGTTTGATGAAAGTCCTCTGACCGAATTCATCCGCTTCCAAGAAGCTGAAAAGCAAATCCGTGAACTCTTGCAACAAAAAGGTCTGTCTGTGGCGTGTTCAGGTTTTCCTCATTGGAAACATGCTGATATCAAAGCCGGTGCTCATAAAAGCACAAAAGTTCAGGCGATGGTTTACATGAAACATACTTCGCAAACCGATGCCATCATCGATGCAGATATTGAAAATTTTATGCGCGATAAAAAACAGGTATATTCTGTACAGTGCTTCGAATTGAAGTATTATCAGGTAGCCGATGATGTCCGTTTTGAAAAAAGCGAAACCGAAAATGCGCTGTTTATTCAATACGGCAATAAAACCGACAAAATCTCATGTGAAGGTGTCTTTCCGTTTAAGCCTCAGACACTGAGATTAGAACGTAACATCTGAAAAAATGCTGAGATATGACCTTTACCGGCCGTATTCTCAGCTTTTTTTTTACAAACCGCCCTAATAAAACAACTTTATGCTCAACCGCTTACTTATTTTCTATCAAATATTCTTCCATTCGATGACAAAATCCTGATCTATAATAAAAAAATTGTTTTTGACAGTCTTGTTCCGCCGAAGTCAGCACAAAGTTTGTTTTAATATATTGAGAAATAATATTTTGCAACTTTGATTTATCTGAAACAATATTACATAAAAAACGCTCCTTACCCTGATAAGGATTTTCAATATCCAAAGATCGATCCCCATATGTTGCACAATCTTGCGCATCACTAATCGGATAAAAAATCACCGGTTTACCTTGCAAAAAGAATTCAAAACACATGGAACTATAGTCCGTAATCAATAATGATGCTTCTTGTTTAACCTTAAAAATATCATCTTCCGATATAATTTCAACATTCAAGTCATCAAATACTTTTTTCAATACCTCCCTGGCTGAATGATGCAATGCTGTTTTCAATTTAATTTGTGCTTTACTTAAAGTCTGTTGCAACTTTTTATCCTTTAATAAACTTATTATTTCCTTAATATAAACGCTTTTTGAAACATCAGGCATTGTCGATAAATAACGTCTGGTTGTAAAAAATATAAAAATTGATTTTTCTTTTTGTTTCGGTGCCATATTCTGCACATTATTCCAACGCATCAATCCGTTTTTAATAATGTCTTGTTCTTTATACCCGCCACGCTCCATAAACAACTGTGCTTCCATATCATTTGAACACAGAATCTTGTCATACACATTTTTACCATAAACACCCGGTGTAATAAAATCAGGCTTAAAAAACGTAATACCATGTTGCATAAAAATTGTAATAATCTGTGCAGATTCTCTTAAAATCTTTTGCAGATTAAACGGCAACAGGCTTACCGCCTGAAAACTATCCCCAATAAATCTCAATCCCCAAACTAACCGCAAAAGCTGTAATTTCTCGGAGAACTTTTTGCAATCTGAATGTTCGATAATTCTGCTTTTATATTTTTGTTTTAATACGGGATAATACGGCGAATCTTTGTTTATCATATAATATGGTTCAATTTTGCGTTTTTCTTTTTTATACAAATATTCAAATAACGTGAAATTATCCTGAATATTGGCATCTTTTTCAAAAATATTATCCATTAAAAGAATTTTATTGCGTTTTTTCGGACACCCTGCTGCCCAACGCAATAAAACTCCCAAAATATTATCACGCCATAAACTAATCTTCTTAACCAACAAAACTTTTAAATCACAAGATTCAGATTTGCGATTTACAATTTTAATAATCGGCAAAAATCCGAATACAGTAATTTGCGTCACTTCTTCATCTTTTCTATATTTTAACAATGGAATAAAATTAAATAATTTGTATACAACTTTAGTGACTGATTTTTTAGGATTAGAAACGGCTTTTCTTTGCTGTTGCAACTTCAAGTGATGATTAAATAAACGATAATAATATTCTGCCGTCCATTCCGGTTCGCCTAATTTTTTTCCGAGTGCCACCGCTTTATCTAGCGGTAACTGCAAAAACTTATGCCACACAAAATATGAACAATCTTCCATTGTCCAACCGCGATATTGTCCCAGCTCTTCATATAAAAGCAGCTGTTTTTCCTGCTGCACAAGTATTTGATGATTATCTGAAAATCCACCGTCTCTGAAAGTAATGATATATTCATCAATATTGGTAATTTTCTTATTATGCTGAACTAAACGAACTAAAAAAGCATTATCTGCACATCCCTTATATTTCAGATTATACAGCCCCAACTCTTTCATCACATCTGTTCGAATCAAAAAGGTCTGATGACAAGGGAAAGCCGGTGTCCACGGCAAAAAATTTTCTTTTCCTTTCCAGTCAAAAGTTACTTCCATTGTTTTCGGATTAACTTTAGTTGCATTGCCGTAACAAGCATCGGCATCTTGCTCCTCGGCTTTTTGCACCAGCATCTCTATGGCTTTATCATTGCAATACAAATCATCGGAATTAAGGCAAACCACGTACTTTCCTTTGGCTTTTAATATCCCTTTATTCATGGCATCATAAATGCCTTTATCCGGCTCGGAATAATATTTAAACCAACCTTTTTTCTGATATTTTTCTAGTAACTTCAGTGTGCCATCTTCAGAAGCACCGTCAATTACAATATGCTCAATATTTTTATAAGTTTGTTTTTGCACGCTTTCGGCGCTTTGAATAAATGTTTCTTTTCTGCCGCTTTTGATTAAATTAAATGTTGCTGTAATGACGGTTACAAGCGGTAACTCGGCTTTACTATTTTTAGCCATAATATAGTTCCTTTTTCCTCTGCATAAATAAAAAAGCCGCTTTGATGAGAAGCAGCAGGAAGTTGAAACCTATCTTACGGAATAGTGTAGTGTATTTGGCTTTATATAGCCTTATTAACTACCTTCCTGCCATATAAGCAAAAAGGTAGTTTTACGCCACTAAGGCAACCGTAAGAAAGAGGGTTTCAAACCTCATATCAGGTATCACCTGATACAAGACTATCATACGTAATTAATAAATGCTTGTCAACTTTTTTCCGTTTTATAGTTGCAAAACAACACCGACAACCGCGGCAAAAATAATGTAAACAATGGCACTTTTGCGATAAAAATGTTGTGCTATCACCAAAAACACCAATAATCCGGCGGTTTTATAGTCGGTTATTGATTCACGTGCAATCTGCCAACCGGCCGCCAAAATCAGCGCCAACACCGCCGGCCGAATAGCATTCAAAATCTGCAAAACATATTTATTTTCATGCCACTTATTAAGCGCCCGCGCCAAAAAATATACCACAATCATTGAAGGCAAAACTTCGCTCAACGTTGCCACAATACCACCGCCCCAACCGGCTGCCTTAAAACCGGCATAAGTCGCCATATTAATCCCCACCGGCCCCGGTGTGGATTGTGAAATGGCAATCATATCCGTCAGCTCTTGTGCCGTAAACCAATGATAAGCGTCAATCAAGTTGAACAAAAACGGCACCGTTACCAAACCGCCGCCCACCGCGAACAGCCCGATTTTAAAAAACTCCCACGCCAAAATTGCGTAAATCATTCGGCACCTCGCCTAAATGACGGAATAAAACCGCTCAGCGCCGCCAAAATCACCAACAAAACTGCCGAAATATTTCCCCACAGCAATAATCCCAAAGCAATTATAAAAACCGCATAATCGCGCACCGTTTTTACACCTTTTAACCACAAGTCCAACACCACATTAATAATCAGCGCAATCACACTCACCCGAATACCACCGAACGCCCATTGCAAATATTGATTATCCATATACTGTCTGAGTAGCGCCGCCACCAACAAAATAATGATGATTGAAGGTGAAATAACGCCCATTGTCGCGGCAACCAAACCACCCAGCCCGCGCTTTTTATAGCCAATAAATGAGGCGGCGTTAACGGCAATAATCCCCGGCGTACATTGGCCGATGGAATAATAATTAAGTAACTCTTCTTC
Source organism: Alphaproteobacteria bacterium (assembly GCA_045590435.1). Classification (GTDB taxonomy): domain Bacteria; phylum Pseudomonadota; class Alphaproteobacteria; order RF32; family CAG-239; genus RUG410. Next base: position 5,467 of record JAZNQW010000039.1, read on the forward strand.
CGTAATCCAATGTCGTTTTTCCACCACCTCATTTTTCAAAATCGGCAACATGGCATACCCGCCACCGAAAGTAAAAATCCCCATTTTGAAAAACAGCGCATAGATTTTCCATAAATTAATGTGCAATTTTTTTCCTTCCGTAATTCCATTTATTTTTTAATATAACGATAAAAAAAATGCTTGCAATCTGAAATTAAATACATTATGAATAACTTTGCCTTTGGTCCCATCGTCTAGAGGCCTAGGACGTGGCCCTCTCAAGGCTAAAACACGGGTTCGACTCCCGTTGGGACCACCAACAAAAAACAAAAAGCTCTCGTTTATCGAGGGCTTTTGGTTTTTTATGATGAAATCAGGGAGGCGAACCCGTAGAGAGGGTTTGACAGCAAGCGCAAGCGAGACAGAAGTATCGCGGTCGGCTGTGCCGATGCGCGCAGATGCGACCGAGTGAAACGAAGGCCACTCCCCTTGGGACCACCAACAAAAAAATAAAAAGCTCTCATTTATTGAGGGCTTTTATTTTTTTTATGATGAAATCAGGGAGACGAACCCGTAGGGTTCGGAATCGCATTGTGGGCCGGCTTTTGTCGGCACACGATAAGATCGGCCGAAGCAACGCGAAGGCCTCTCCCGTTGGTGGTGCGCAGTCTACTTAACGGGCCGAGTGAAACGAAGGCCACTCCCGTTGCAAATAGACAAGTGACCGAAGCGTAGTTTGCGATTGCCGAGTAAAACGAAAGCAGAGCTTACGTAGCAAGACACCCAAAAAACAAAAGGCGGCGCATTTTGTATTGGCAATAAATTATATCAAACCGTTGCGACAAAGTGCGGCATAAACCGGCTTATCCAGACCAAATTCTTTGATAAGCACCGACGGTCGACTTTCAATTTGTAAATCCCGCATATCATAGACATTCCCTTTACGGCTTTTAAGCATTACACTCGGCAAACAAGATTGTCCGATACAAGACGACAAATAAACCCAAACTTCGTCGTTATCTCCCAAATTTTCAACCGCCAACTTGCGCGCATATAAGTTAAGTGTTAAATCAGCTTTTGTAGCATCTTTGGTCCATGGTGAGCCACCGCCAATCGGTGCCGCCGTCGAATAAAAATCTACCGCCAACTTGCGTCCCGTTATGCCACAATCCGCCACACTGGAATGAATGGCATAATTACCGGTTGCATTAACCAAAAGCCTTTCCGGCTCTTGCCCCAAAATTTCACAAATAAAGGCGCTCAAATCTTCCTTTTGTAACATAGGAACTGCTGCAATAGCCGTCAAAATACGTTCATCATCTATGGTTATTTGCGTTTTTATATCCAATCCCAAATTATCACTTTGTAATGCTTTGGTATAAAGTGCCCTGTTCAACTTACGCGCCAAAAACAATTCGTAATTAATGTATTCAGGTCCCTGACAGGCATAACCTACAAACACGCCCTGATCTCCCCAACCGTCGGCATCAACCCCCTGAGCAATCTCCACCGACTGTCTGTTTACTAAATTAATGACTTTCAACTCGTTAATATTGATGGCTTTATCCTGCCAATGTGCGGCGTATTTCTCATCATATCCAATTTCTCTTAAAGCCTCACGCACATAATTTTCCCATCGCGGTGCCTCAAACAAACTTCTCACTTCGCCACCCAACACAACAGTATTATCTTTAACCATCACCTCAACGCCATATCTGGTTGTCGCATCTTTTTCCATGAAGCGATCTAAAATATAACTTGAAATGTAATCGGCTGTTTTATCAGGGTGTCCTAATGACACAGATTCGGCTGTTTTAATCATTCTAATTCTCCTGTTTAGTCCATTTAATGCTGGACAATTCGGTTAAATCCACATGGCAGACAACTCTGCCGTCTTTAACGATATAAAAAAATCATCACCTATTGTCAAGATATTTTATTTTTCACTTGAGTTTAGCCGAATTTATTTTTACAATATCTTTAAATTGAAGGAGAAATAATATGAAAATCGGCTTAATGATAGCCATGCAAAAAGAATTAGATTTATTTGCAAAAGAAACATCCAATTTTACCACTCAAAAAATCAGTAACAAACATTTCTTATGCGGTCAGATCGGTAATCACGAAATCACGGCAACCGTTGGTGGTATAGGAAAAGTCAACGCTGCTCTTTGTGCGGAAACTTTAATAAACACATATCATCCCGATTTTGTTTTAAATATCGGTATTTCAGGAGGTTTAGATGCTTCCTTGCAAATAGGCGATTTCATTCTGGGACAGGATATTGTTTATCATGATGTGTGGTGCGGCGAAGGTAATGAATACGGACAGATCCAAGACCTACCGCTATATTACCACTCTGATGCCAATTTGATTGCCCGCTTACCTCAATTTAAAAAGGGGTTATTGTGTTGCGGTGATCAATTTATTACCGATATCAAAGAATTACGCGCCATTAAAAACAAATTTCCACAAGCATTGGCCGTAGATATGGAAAGCGCAGCCATTGCTCAAACTTGTTATTTGCAACAAATGCCTTTCCTATGCGTCCGACAAATCAGTGACACCCCTGGCGCGAAGCACCATCAGGAACAATACAATAATTTCTGGCAAAACGCGCCACAACATTCAATAACAACCCTTAAACAGATACTGGATATATTATGATAACTGCACTAAAAGAAATCATAAACGATTGCTTAGAAAGTCTTTGGAAACATTACATTTTGTGGTCATTCATCTTAGTTTTGATAACCACAGGTTTGAATATGGAATTATTTTGGATGTTCCATTATGACTTTTTCTTAACGGACTCAGATAGCTGGATGCGCGCTCTGCGAATTACCGACTGGCTTTCCGATTTTCAATGGTCGGAGAAAGTTTTTCCATGGACCAACCCGCCACATGGTTTCATTCTCCATTGGACACGGGCATGTGATGTAGTCTGGGCAATTTTAGCTCTGCCGTTAACTTTGTTTATGCCGTTAAAAAGCGCGGTATTCTGGGGCGGAATGTTGTTTTCTCCATTATTCTTTGCTTTCACGATGTCGACATTATGCTGGGGATTGAAACCATACGTACCCGATACACACGCCAAACAAAAAATTTTTGCTGTCGCTGTCATATTCCTGTTATTCTATCTGAATAAAATAGACAATACTTTCGTTTTTCATCGACCGGACCATCACTCTTTAATGAGCTTAGTGTTCAGCTTCAATATCGCCGTCATTCTGCGCAGTTATATTAAACCTAAACTGACTAATATGCTCATTGCCGGCGCCTTATCGGGATTTGGTATGTGGGCATCTTCTGCCATTGAAGGTCTGTTTGTTGTCACCTTAATGCTGATGGCCTTATCCATTAACTGGATTTTCTACAAAAAATCGGCTTTAAATATCATTTATTATGCCTTTGGACTATTTTGCGCCGTCTGCTTGGCATGGCTGATTAACCCGCCTTTTGGGGGCTGGGCAGAAATCGATATCAATGGCCTATCCATTGCTCATACTGTTCTTACCGGTCTAATTTTTATATCCTATGCTTTCATTTACCGCTTAAATCCGCAAAAAATAATAAGCAAAATAAGCCTGCTAGGCTCTTTCACAATACTGTCCGCAGCTTTGATGCTGTGTTTTTTCGGTACTGACAGAATTTTGATTCCTATCTATGAACCACACGTTCAGCAATATTTCTTGCCACGCATTAACGAGATGAAGCATATGCCTCTCGTTGGCATCAGAATCATCTCTGTCATTTTGGGTTGTATCTTGCTAATAGCTTTAATTTATCGAGATAGACTGAAAACTTTTTATCTGGCTGACTTGATTATATGTTTTACCGGAGTGTCAGTTGCAGCTACTTGTGTTATGCGCTTCTTTCCATATTACAATATGATGCTGGGTGTCCTAATAATTCTTGTTCTATACCGCATCATGGCATACCATTCTAAGTCATGGTTCGGAAATTTTGGTAAAATTTTATATGTCTTGCTGCCTGTCTTGGCTCTGGCCGCACTTCTGCCAATTCCCAGTGAGAAACACTTTCCGCCATTACAAGGTCCGATATTAACAGACCTGTTTGACGCACCCGAAATCATATTCAAACAGGGCGTAGATACGGTTGGTTCTCCATATCACACAAATGTGGAAGGTATTATCGATAATTACAAAATGTGGTTTACAACAGATGAAAATGAACTCAAATCATTACTCAAAAAACATAAAATAAAAGAAATTTATTTACCGTTGGACCCATTCTCTGAATTTTATGTAGAATTATTCGATAATACCGATAAATTATATGGCAAAGTCATGATAGACGAAGAAATATATCCATGGATGGATAAAATCGCCGAACATCATTACTCGGTAAATTACGATAAGTTCTGACAAATATTCCGTTCTACATTGAATTTTGTCGTTGTGACAATTCCGCCGCTAAAGACGCGACATTCTTATTTTGTATGCTCTTTTCTTCATCGGTATTATTCTGTCGCCGCTCGGGTTCCTGAATTTGTTGCCGTTCGTTCTGCTGAACACGCTCCTTGTTATTATCAATCACCATCCGTAAACTATCATCCGCCGTTCTTTTAGATTGTACCTCATCTCGATTGCGCATTTCATACTGATATTGCTCTATATTATTTCTCTGCGTCTGTTCTTGAGCAATTTCACGGAATTTAATTTGCTGCATATCATCTGCATAAATACGACGTATCAGCGTTTCCTCTGCCTCCCGCTCTTTCTGCTTTTGCAAATTTAAGTCAACTTGCTTTTTAGGCACTTTCGGATAAACATTACGGAAATTATGATGCCACTGAAAATAAACCAAAAACACCGAAGGAAAAGCCGCAATCAAAGTCTGATCCATAGTGCGCGGCTTAGTCAATTCGTAAGCTCTGGCAGCCAAAATTCTCCGTGTTTCTTCAATAAAACGCTCCATCTTTTCTTTTTTTGTATCCGGCCGCCCCAAACGATATTCGCACATTCTGATCAACCTATTAAAAATCGGATCGCTGTTATCCATGGCTAAACGACGCAAAATTTTCAACATACTTTGCATATTGGCGCTTTTATTCCAGAAAGACTGAATGGATTTCGCCCCAATACTATCCACCCCGAAATGCCGTAATTTTTCAATATCACCAACATTTTTAATTGCGTCCATCACAAAAGCGTAAATTGCGCCCCAAGCAATCGAACCGTCTTCTAAAAATAGCTTTTTCCAATCCCCCTCTTTAAGCCTGTCCAAAGCATATTCCACCACCGGAAAGTCAATATTCTGAATTGATTCGCCTTGCAACAACAAATAAATCTGCGAAGTAGAGCTATCCTTAATAAAACATTCGGCCAAATCGGCTTCACCGGTTTGTATACCCTTCAAATATAAATACACATATGCGAAAACACTGGAATGAATAGCCCGCAAAGACCCGATATTCTGAAAAGTCAGCTTATATTTGTCGCGATAGTGAATCAAACGCCGCAACCTCTCTTCCCCTGTCCATTGCGTGCGAATAACCTGATAACGATACCCGAATTTACGCATTAAATCCGGATACATATATTTGAAATGCATGGCCATACACCATTCACGCACCATTGAATAAATAGAAAACAGAGGATTACGCGCATAACCTGTAATAGCTGTGGCAATCACTGCATCCAACTCCACAAAATAAGGTTCCATATGTGTGCAAAAAGCATTTTTTCTGAACTCTGCTTCCAACGCAAAAACATAGCGCTCTATCTCTTCATCATCAACAGCATACGGTTTGAAAGCCGGCATCAAATATGATATAATCTTATTAAAATCAGCCCGCGGTGCTACTGTTGTTCCGTCGTCAACATATCCCTGTTGAAATTCATCCGCATACAAATTACAAAAAGTATATTCATCATCATTATAATATGTCGTAAAATCTTGTAAGTCTGTGGCAACAAATTGCTTCACCTTATCTGCATACGCCGGCTCATAAATCGCTGTTTTGAAATAATCAATCGCGTCTTGTTCCAGTTCTTCTTCCGAATATGTTAAATCCGACAAATGTATCATGGGTTTCATCCTTTTAGTATCCTTCATACTAATAAAACGAGCACAAGCTGTCAATATAATTTTAATTTTCGCCAAATCGAGTAGATATCGACCAGATAATTTGGAGTGCCCTCAGTCAAGCATTTTTTACTGTTATTGATATATACTTTAGGCTATATTTCATTTAAATATTTGATTTTGCACTTATCTTGTGAAACACGGAGGTTAAAATGCAAAATACAAAAATTGCCAACTATCTTATTTATGACTTATCAAAAAAAATTCATATGCCGACAGAATTAAATGTCAATAGTCGCGTCATCAGCCGCATGGTAGACGATTGGAACCGCAACATTTATATTGTGCCCACCGAAGCGGTTAAATTGCGCCAATCAAAACCCAAAAAATATCTTCTTATGTAAATTCGTCAGACCATCAATATAGACTTGTTGCCACATTTAAAATCCCTTTAGAAGTAATATCTTAGGCATTGTGTTGTTATTTTTTTGAAAGGAAAACAAATGCCGAAGATAATTGAAAATCAACGAGTTCGCCTGGAAGACCACCTGTTCTTTGCCGGCACAATATATGACAGTTTTGAGGCCTTGGAAGAAGTAATGGGGAAACTAAAACTGGAACGGCCGCTATTTTTGGTTTACCTTGCTAAAAAGGCTTTTGCCGAAGAAGTTTTTAAGGCTGCTGGCGAAGAATCGGAAGAAAACATAACCCACCTTACCGAAACTTCCGGCATCATCTTAAATCATGATTATTATCAGAAAATACAATAAATTAAAGTTATTTTCTTTTATCAGTGCATTCGAACACAAAATCTTCAATTTCCAAGGAACTGGCAATAGTTTGCGCCTCAATGGCATTCCGCGCTTTAATCACCGGCTTATTCACTTTTATACCGGACCGACCGTTTCCATAGCATGACCGTGTTTTCTGCCATTGTCCCCATATCTGCCGCCAATGTTTCATACAAAATAACACCAAAAACAACTGCCGAATGTTATTTGACGTAAATTTTTTCTTGTTTAAAATTTGAAATTCAGGCATAGACCCTCTCCTTCTTATCATTTATGGTGCGATTTATGATGTGTTTTATCTGCATGCGGTTGCTTTGCCGGAGAATCATGAGCGCCATGCTTCGGTGCCTCATGATGCGGCTTAGCATGATGCTTTGGTGCCGACGTATGGTGCGGCTTAGCATGATGCGGTGTTGACCGCGATTCGTGATAATATGAAAAATAAACCGGTGCCGGTGCATAATACGGCGCCCCCTCATCCACATAAATAACACTCGTCTGTGCCGGTTGCGTCACATAAGTTGTTGTTCCATCTGTGGTAATATAAGTTGTTTGCGCTGCGTATGGGGCCACCGTATAAGATTCGGCATCCGAATAATACACATCTTGGTACGTATCCGGATAGACCACACAAGCCCCCGTTAAAACAGAAAATAAACAAACAAAGCTGATTTTCTTCATATTTTATTCCTTTGAATTTTACCACATTGAAACAAATATATCACATTTTACCATCAAAATCCACAAAAAAAATCACACCACATCACGTATTCTTTATCTGACTTACATTTCTGTGTATTACCTACCGAATCTTTTCTCCTCATCCCGAATCTTTCCAGGCAACCGTCTCTTTCGAATTCTTACCATAAAGAATAATTGATTTTCTTGACAAACATCGCTTTTTAGCGTAAATTTCCTTCAATTAACAAAAGGATTGATAATCATGCTTAAACAGGAACTTCTAGCTCCGGCCGGTGATGTGGAAGCCGGTTATGCCGCGCTTTATTACGGTGCCGATGCCGTCTATTTGGGTTTATCTAAATTTTCGGCCCGCGCCACTGCCGTTAATTTTGATGAACCGACGCTTGACGAATTTACCGCCTATGCCCACCATTTAGGCCGTAAGGTCTACGTAGCTCTAAATACCGTTTTGCAAGAAAGCGAACTGCCAGAGTTGATTAAAAGTTTGGATATTTGCACACGTTGCAAAGTAGACGGTCTGATTATTCAAGATTTGGGCGTTGCCCGCGTCATGCGTGAACAATATCCGCATTTTGAAATGCATGCCAGTACCCAAATGGCCGTACATAACAAAGAAGGTGCGCTGTTTTTACAAAAACAGGGTTTTAAACGCGTAGTTTTGGCACGCGAACTGACATTGGCCGAAATCAGAGAAATTGCCGCCATACCGAATTTAGAAACCGAGGCCTTTATTCACGGTGCATTATGCTATTCATACAGCGGCATTTGCCAATTTTCGGCCATGGAATACGGTCGAAGTGCCAACCGCGGCAAATGTATATATCCGTGCCGCGCCGCTTTCAAATGTAACGGCAAAAAAGAAAGCCATTTGTTTTCCATGAAAGATATGGCTCTGCAAGAAGATATCCTTAAAATGCCGGTCACGTCGCTGAAAATCGAAGGGCGCAAAAAGTCGGCTCTGTATGTGGCCGCCGTCACCGATTATTACCGCCGAATTCTCGACGGCAAAGGCGCCGACACCGATAGAGCCGATAATATTAAGCAGATTTTTTCGCGTCCGTGGTGCAAATTTCACTTTCACGGCAAAGACAAACAAGTTATTGACCGCGATTTTGTCGGCCACCGCGCCCTTTTAATCGGCTCTGTGGCGCAAATCAGCCACGGGCGGCTACACTTCACCACAAATCACGTTTTGGCACGTCACGACGGCTTACAAATTGATGCCGCCGGCGACGAAAAGCCGTTTGGATTTTCCGTGCAAAAGCTGTTTGTTGACCGCAAAAGCGTATTTGAAGCCGCCGCCGGCACAATGGTAGAAATTGAACTGCCGGCCGGTTATCCGCACCTTAAAAGCGGCGATAAGATTTATTTGGCCTCTTCCGGCGCGGTGAAAGGCGCATATCATTACGAAAAACCAAAACCAAAATTATATCGCAATAACAATGAAATAGATGTTATTGTAAAAGTAGAACCAAATCAAATCAAGGCCATGTGCGGCACATATGAGGTCGCCGTAGACGGCACTTTCACACCGGCACAAAACCCGCAAAAAAGCATTGAAGCCATACAAACGGCCTTTGCTAAAACCGGTGACACGGCATTAACTCTGCGGCAATTGCAAATTGAAAACCCTTTAAAATTGTTTGCCCCAGCGTCGCTTCTCAATGAACTGCGCCGTCAACTATATGGTCAAATCAAAATTGAAGCCCCGACCGGCGTTCTGCCGGCTGTGCCGCCACGCATAGCATCAAAAACTGAACAGCCTCAATTTATCATTAAAGTTGATAATCTTAACTATTTGAATTTACTTAATTTAGATGATTTTGCCGAGATTATTTATCTGCTTAACCCGCAAAGCGATGTCAGCGCGCTGAACCGCCTGCCGAAAAACAAAATTCGCATTGCCTTGCCAACAGTTTGTCGCCGACCGGCGCTATATGCCGATATTATTCGCCGCCTGCTTGACGGCGGTTATAAAAAATGGCAGGTTGCCAACTATTGGGCGCTTGAAATATTGCCGCTCAAACAATTGGATATCAGCTTTGACTCATCACTTTATATGCTGAACACCCAAGCGATTGCCATGGCTTCTGAACTTGGTGCTTCGCAAATTACATTATCGCTCGAAGATATGAAAACAAATATTTGTAATTTAACGGAAAATTCTTGTTTAAAAACTGCACTTATTATTTATCAGGACGTGCCGTTATTCACCAGTGTCGGCTGTATTCGCGATAACGACTGCAAAAATTGCAATCAACAGCCGAAATGGTTTGATTTAGAGCGCCAAAACCAAAAATTTAAGGCCCTATCGCAAAATTGTCAGATGATGGTATTTGACGACAAACCGTTCTGCATTGCTAATGAAGCACGTGGCTTAACACCAAACTTCTTCCGTATGGACTTTTTATACCGCCCGTATACACCGGAAAAGGTTGCCAATATTGTTAATAATCTGCTTGAGCTTAATAATATATCTAATTGTATTAACGGAAATTTTATAAGTAACAATATTTAGAATGGCTGGATTTTATAAATTAATGAAATATTTGTTTTTAGTCGGCATCTTAATTTTGGTGTACAGTCTTTGTGAGCCGTATTTTCTAAAAATCACCCCATATCAGTTAAAAAACAAAGCGTTATCCGACATAAAAATTGTTTTTGCCACAGACTTTCATGTTGCTCCTTATACATGGGAAAAATGGCGCCTGCAAAAAATAATTGATACCATCAACGCACAAAAACCTGACTTAGTCATTTTAGGCGGAGATTACGTTAATCGACACACCCAAAACGCCACCATGGCACCAACAGAAATTGCCAAAGCCTTACAAAAAATCAAAGCGCCTAAAGTGGCCGTACTCGGTAATCATGATTTTTATTATGGCAAAAATAATACCAAAAAAGCCCTTGAAAACGCCGCTATTCCGGTTTTGGATAACAAAAACATTAAATTTGTCATACATAATAAAGAATTAATGGTAGCCGGCGTAGCCGACTATTACACAGACAAGCCGGATATTGATAAAGCATTACCAAAAACATCTGCACCGACCATTTTTGTTACCCATTCACCCGATGTCTTTCCACAATTGAAAAATCAGCCCTTTACCTTAGCTTTAGCCGGACATACTCATGGCGGACAAATTACTCTGCCGTTTATCGGAGCCCTATTTGTGCCGTCGGATTTTGGCCGCAGATATACTGGCGGTATATACAGAGAAAACAATAAACCTTTGATTGTCAGTACAGGGCTGGGCACCAGCTTATTACCATTACGCTTCAATAATCGTCCGGAAATAGTCGTTGTTGAATTTAAATAAAAAAAATCCCGCGCAACCTCAAAGGCAACGTGGGATTTTCAATAAAAGTCCGGTTTTATTTTTTCGGATGACGATGCATCAGCGATACAATCCATAAAATAATCAGACCGACAAAAACCAGCATAAACCA
>JAZNQW010000040.1:0-2176 GCA_045590435.1 Alphaproteobacteria bacterium
AACTCCGATTCGATTTTCTCTTTTTCACTGGAAATCTTCGCCAGTTGCGTCAAATGCATTTTAATATCGGTTTTCATTTTGTTAAAAGCCGCCGCCAACTGCGCCAACTCGGAAGGCTTATCCAATTGAATGTTTTCATCCATATCACCCTGACTAATTCTCCGCGCAATTTCCGTCAGTTTTGAAATCGGCTCATTAATATTACGTCTTAAAACCCAAAACAAATTACTGACAATCAAAATGGTGCTGATTAACAAAACGGTCAACAAAACACTTAAATGATGAATGGCCGAATGAAACAATTCAATCAAGGGAACATTCACTATCAAGAACAGCCCGTTACTTAATTGCTTAATATAAGGAATATATTTCACGCCGTTATAGTCAAAAATAGCGCCTTCTTTCAAATTCTCCGAATACCATTTTAACGTCTCCAACGATTTTCCCATAACCATGGAATTATCAACATTCGGTTCGGTTGTTGCCATAATGTAATCGCTGGCCTTATCCGCAAACAAAACAAAACTGTTAGGGGTTGGTTTAATTTCCAAAATCGATTTCAAAATCGTATCCAAATCCCAATCAACTGTTGACATGCCAATTAATTGACCTTGATTATATATGCCGGCCCCGACAGTTGTCATCAAATTTCCCAACTGGCTGCTTTTGTATGGTCTGGTCCAAGAAACAAGTTGCCCCTTTTGCAAATCTGCCATAATTTTGCCATACCAATCTTGATTAAAATACTTAAAAGTTCCCTTATCGCAAGAAGAAAGCAACTCAATCTGATTATTCAACTCTCGGAAAGCATGAATACACCCTTCCTTTTGCTCTTTATGAATTTTATAAGGTTCAAAATAAATACCGTTTCCCATAGAATTCGGATAATTTTGTAAAATCTGCTTGGTAGAAAATTCCCCAATTTCGGCTTTTTTCCCGTTTTGATAATAAATCTCTCCCACTAACGCCAAATCCAACGCATTCTTTTCCAGCGTTGCAATCTCGGTATTTAACTGTCCTTCAAAAGCGGTAATTGAAGCATTATTACCCTCAATAATCAGCTCTTTATCGTTATAAAAAGCAATAACCGCCGCACTTGTTACAACAAATCCCAAAGCGCACAACAACGCAAAAGCGAGAATAATAATCTTTGAATTAATACTGTTCAGCATCTTTTTCTTCTTCGGAATTAACCTTATAAATTTTCTTCAACGCTTAATGCTAACAATGTTTATACAAATTGTCAATAAATGTTTCATCCGGATAATTTAACTCATATTTTGCTTTCCAAAAGCAAACAAAGTTCAACAATATCCATAGCCTCTCGTGCATTAACTCGCGGTTTTGTTCCTTTTCTGACACAGCCGATAAAATCCGCCAATTCATTCTGTAATGAGTGACCGCCCTCAACTAAAATCCGACCGTTTTTCAATAATCGACGTTCCATAAAGTCAATGTGAAAAATATTCCCGTCAGCATCACCAATATCCATAAACCGTTCAACCTCTCTGTCTTCACGCAAAGCTTCCAACTTTACCATTGCACCGCTTTTATATTTCATTTCCGCAACAGCATGATTTTCCCAACTCAAATCCGAACGCTTATCAAGCGTAAATGCCGAAATGTCTTTACCCAGAACGGAATAAACAATGGCCAAATCGTGAATCATCAATTCTTGAACGGCACTGATACCTGTCTTATTGGCCGCATTACGACTGGTTCGAATTCCCATGATACTAACAACCGGCGAATGCAATTCATTCTTAAGACCGATAACCGCCGGATTATAATTTTCCGTATGTCCGACCATAATTAAACTTTTGCCGGCTTCAGCCGCAGAAATTAATTTCTCACAACCGGATAATGTTGTTGCCAAAGGCTTTTCCATAAGACAAGGCAAACCCCGTAAAAGTAACTTTTCGCCGATTTCCGCATGTGTCAGCGCGGGAGTTGAAACAATAGCCGCATCAACGTTATCTTTGGTTATCTCATCAATACTTGTGAAATAAGGCACATTCAGTTCAGCGGCCCTTTGCGCTGATGATTCCGGTGTTGAATTCAAAATTCCAACCACTTCCACCGCATCATTAAAGTTCTCTCGTAAAGTTTTGAGATGCTTTTGCCCCATATTTCTGCAACCTAAAATCGCTATTCTGAGTTTGCTCATCAATACCCC
>JAZNQW010000041.1:0-7734 GCA_045590435.1 Alphaproteobacteria bacterium
ACCTATATGCAGGATTATTTTTTAATCCCGGAACTCGGAATGAAGCCTGATGATTTTTGGAAAGCGGCAAATACTTGGTCGGCGCAAAACGGCGTAGATCAGGTCACCGGAAGCATGTATTTCTTCAAACAACTGGCTGAAAAAAAAGGGATTCGCCTAACGCGTGAAAATTTGGCCAGTTGTGGCGAATTCATTATCTTTTTTAAAGGTGTGGAAGATTGGTTTGCCCGTATCAACAAATACGGCCGCTATCTGGATTTGGATATCGAGCACTATATTATTTCCTCGGGCTATGAAGAAATAATTGAAGGTTGCGCCATCCGTAAGTTCTTCAAAGATGTTTATGGCTGTTCCTTTGCTTTCGGCGACAACGGCACACCGGTTTGGCCGGCACGCGTGGTCAATTATTCGGCCAAAGTGCAATATTTATCAAAAATCAATAAGGGATTGGGCAAATATGACGATAAAGCTGTTAACGAATATGTTCCTGACGACAAGCGCCGCATTCCTTATACACGCATTATCTACTTTGGCGACGGTATGACCGATATTCCGTCAATGAAAATGGTGAAAAATCATAACGGCACCGCCATCGCGGTTTATAAACCGCATTCCAGCGCCAAAAACAAAGCCATCAAGCTGCTCTCGGAAAATCGGGTTACTTTTGCCTTAGCCGCCGATTATCGCGAAGGCAAAGACATTGATTGTGTCGTTAAGACGATTCTCAACAAAATCGCCACTGAACGTGATTTGGAAGTCTTAAAAAAGCGCGAAGATCGCAAAAAACGCTGTCCGATTAAGCCTTAAACGGGCAAAAATCGCAAAATAATGCATTTTTTATTGCAAAATATTGCTTTTTTGTTTGACTCTGCCCAAAAATCAGCCAAGAATGAAGACGAAAGGTTGAAAAACCTTAGTCTAACTAATCAAGAAAGGGAATTCCATGAATAAGACTGAATTTATTGATGCTGTTGCTAAAGAATCTAAAGCATCTAAAGCTGCTGCTGCTCAAGTTGTTAATGCAGCCATTGCTGTTATCACCAAAGCTTTGAAAAAAGGTGAAGCTGTTCAAATCACAGGTTTTGGTTCTTTTGACGTTGTAAAACGCGCTGCGCGCAAAGGCCGCAACCCGGCTACCGGCAAAGAAATCAAAATTGCTGCTTCTAAAGCTCCTAGATTTAAGGCTGGCAAAGTATTAAAAGATTCTGTAAAATAATCTCTTTTTTATAGGTAAACTAACCCCCGTTATTCCAAAGAATAGCGGGGGTTTTTGTGTAGAAATAATACTTCTTAAATACATCGAAAGACTTGAGGTCGACAGAAATCCAATAAATAATTCGACACTCGCCTGCTACAAATTGCAAAGAATTTCTGCACACAAGCATCAAATTTGTCTTCAAACAAACTCATCATCACTCTGTTCGGAATTCGGGCTGTTACCCATAAATTCTTCGCAACGGCCTCTTTTTTTCCGTCATTTAACAGAAACAAATCAGCCATAAGACCTTGAGTTGCCAAATAAAAACGAAGATAACCGATCTCGGCCTCTTCATCATTCGTAAATACCCTTTCACACAGAAAAACTTTCTTCTTCATAAGCATATTGTTTAACAACCAGTAATTTCTCCCTGAAAGTGAGCTGCCATATAGGCCAAACAAGCTTCCTTAGAGGCCATTTCTTTCCAACAAGCATAAATAAAAGTCTTAAGCTCGTCAGAAATCGGACGGAAGCGACTCAAGATGTACTCATTATTTGTGGGCCAGACCAGTTCAGATACCGACTTAACCTCTTCAAGAAGATGCGCCGGCAATTCCTTGGCAAGAGTCACAACATGCGATTTTTTTTCAGCAATGTTGTCAACGACATACTGCATCTTGTTACCTGCAGCCTGTAAAATCACTACTGTCATGCCATCATTGGCATAGTTTGATAAAAGCGTAACCATAAACCTTAAGCATTAATAATTAGAAACTAAAGTCATTATAGACAATTTAACAAACTTTGTCAACTACTTTTTGTCATATATTTTAATTTCCGGCTTATAAGGTTCAGCTTTAGCCCGACAATTATATTCTTCCCCCATTTTTAAATCGTGAAACTCCACTTACTAAAGCCGGTGGCTTGCATTTTTCAAGGGTGTTATGTTCGTGCGCCGACACGAACATCTCAGCCCTTTCCTCTTTATTGTATTTTAACTAAACTATGCTACATTAACTCAAGAGGTACGATATGAAAAAGTTTATTTTATTTATGGGACTTATCCTAAGCCTAATCCCAAACGCTCGGGCTGATGATAACGTTAACAAACAAGAGTTTGTTAATCCTATTTTTAATCAACCGTTGGAGCCTCTGGGACGGACATCAACATGGACATATCTAACGCCGACGTCTATTAAGAGTATGACACCTTTAGATAAAAATAAAGTAGCTATGACTGGGGAATGTGAACTTGTTGAAAATGAACAAAACCACATTACCATGTTGTGTGATATCTTTTGGCACAATCCGGATGAAAAAGGTTGGAAAACGAAGATCTCGTATTATCTGAAGGAAATAATTTCAGATACGTGCTTAGATGTGGAAGAAGTTAGTTATGAAATAACAAAAAGAGGGTATGAGAAGCTATCTACTTCCCATTATTGCATCCCCCCTTCTAATTATATTCTTTCAGAATCTGATTGATTAATACATTATTGCTAAAAATACCAAGCCAAAATAAGCGAGCCAAATTCCGAAGAATGTCCATAAAACCGCGCGATTGCTTAAAAAGCGCACACCGCTAACCAGTAAAATAATCGAAATAAAAAACAGTAGAGTACCGGCAAAAGATGTCCAACCCATTGTCCAATTTAATGTTCCGTAGTTCTTTGCGGTCAACCACAATAGATATCCCCAATTTAAGGCAAACCATACGCCAACTTCTGACATTCGCCAAAGAAAATTCGGATTAAATCCGACTATCTTCCTTCTTATGTAGTCATATAAGAGATAGAGTTGCATATAAAAAACATATCCTATCAAAAACTCACTTGTATAAATGCATGGTTGTTTTTCCCAAATCCATTGATATATTAATCCTTCTTGCCATGAGTACGGGTCACATCTGGAACCCTGTGTATTTGTATCTATTCCCATTTGATAAATATATACAGCCGCATATGTTATCAAAGAAAACCATACCATATAAATCAGGGACTTTGAGTTTATCTTTTTTATAATATTGAGCATTTTATTTTCCTTTATTCTCCAGCCAAGGTTTTGTTCAGTAGGCAGTCCCCCCCCTATATCCAAATGAACTGATTTTATCTTTTGCAACACTATTCCAGATTGTCGTCACTTTTTCAGGAGTAGGATCTTCAATGGAATCATAAATTTGTTTAATTAACCTTGTTCCCAATTCAATATTTTGCTCGGGTATTTTGGTATCATAATGAATTCCTTGAAAATCACCCCAAATACTCCCTCTTATATTCATAGGTAGTTGGCTTTTAGATAAACCTATGTAATCCATGAATTCATTTGCTCCATAATAGTAACCGCAAGCGTTTTCTGCAAACATAATAGCTTTCACCAAATCTGCATCAATGTTATATTTATTTGCATATTTTTCAATAATATCACTATATTTGCTAACAACATCTTTACCTCTGTCCAAATCACACCAAGGTTTCCATTCACCATTTTCTTGAGGATTTTCATCTATATGCAGATATAATTTTCTACCGTTTTTTAAGGCTTGTATACGTTGCATAGCGGTTAAATCATTATCATATTTAAGAGATTTAACTTCCGCATTGTTTTTTGATATCAAAACTGTGACATTTCTTTGCGATGTTGCCTCATTTTCCGCATAAAGTCCGCCCAAATCTACAATCATCTGCTTGTCATTATACTTTTCCGGTTTATAAGGTTCAGCTTTAGCCCGACAATTATATTCTTCCCCTGGATGTCCACCCTCCGGTGGAACATGCCAGTTAAAAATTTTACCTTCACGCTCGGCATGCGCACCGCGAACCTTATCATCACCTTTGGTGCGCCAAATGTAATAATTATCCGGATTTTTCTTCATGTCATCGGCTAATATTCGCCCTAACCGCGGATTCGGCGCATCTTTATCCACCACATCAACCTGCCCGCGCTCATCATCCTTATACCGTGGATCTATATAATACCACTCGCTTTGTCCCCGCTTTTTATTCCCTCTTCTTAACGGTTTTAACCCGTGCATCACTTGATATATCTCATCTCTGACTTTTTTCATCTTAATTTTTCCTTTAACTTATTGTTATCCTTGTATAAGAAATATATTACATAAAATAAGAATAATCAAGTTTAAAATAATAAAAATATTATTTTTAGTAAATATTTACGTTATTTCAATATATTGCAACTAAAAATTTGTGGATAAATTACCTATTTGTGAAGATAGGCTCGGTTGCCCTTTGATTTTACAAAAAAAGCCCCCTTCCGGGAGCTTTTCTATTGGTGGCCAGAGACGGGATCGAACCGCCGACACGAGGATTTTCAGTCCTCTGCTCTACCAACTGAGCTATCTGGCCATCAGTCATGAGATGCTTTATAATATGTTTTTTTGCAAATGTCTATAACTTTTTTGCAATATGTGCATTTTTTCTTTAAAATCATCTTAAACATAAAAAAACCGCTGATTTATAATAAACTAGCGGTAATTTAATAGAAAACCCTTTTATTCATGATTTTTACGCACATCACGCCGTGCCGACATCAATATCTTATTGATATCAGTATTACCGGCAACTTTCATTGCATTATAATCACTTTCTTTAGATACTTTATCTAACACTTTCATATCTTCACTTGTAATATCATGCGATTTTCCAATAATTTTCTGCTTTACTTTTTCCTGAAATTCTAAACGCTCCAGATCATCTTTATATTTCGCCGAAGTCGCCGCATAAATTTCCGTAAACGGTTTTTTGCTTTCCTCAAATTCATGAAAAGTTTCACGCAAAATTTGCATTTTCCGATAAATCAACTCACTTTTGGCATGTTCTTGCCACAAGTTACACGCCCCCTCTAAATTACCGCCCACAAAGCGATATCCCTCCGGATTTATGCGGCGAATTTGTTTATCAAAAGAAGGAAAATAAGATGTGACTTTATCAATAGTCTCCGCAGAATCTAATTGTCCGTTAAAGTTATATAAATCGGCAAAAGCCAATCGCAATTGTTCACTGGCGGCATATTGCGGTTCCTCTTTACCCGCTTGTTTTGCTTTGGCACATACGGCATCAGCACTTTTATGAATGGCGGCAAACCCCTTCTCCAACAAAGAATGATCTCTCGACATACACGAACGTATTGGTTCAATCACATCAACATCTGTCAGATGATTCGTTAGTGTATCAAAAACCTGCGCCGTATTTTCCGGATGTCCGATAACAAAATGTTTAAGTTTGCGTCCCAGTTCCCATTTATCTCTATCAGAAGCTGAATTCTCTGCATAAACCGTGGCACATTTTTCTAACGCATTTGCCACTTCTTTAGCGTCTTTCGGTTCATAAACCCGTTTTCTTTCGTCTCTCATCATTGCCGCAATAATTTGAGACTGTATCATATTAGGATGTTCAATTTCATTATACTCGCGTGCCAGGCGGTTTTTGGTAAATACCGGTAATTCTTGTATTTGCCACTCTATAAGATGCCGATCTATATTGTTATCAATATTTTTTACAACAGAAATAAGTTCGCCTAAATGCGCATCATTTGATATCTCTACTTTATCTTTCATATTCTACTCCTTTTATCCGTTTTCCTGAATGCAAAAGTTTGTTCTGCAAAAAAGCTTTTATAAAGGCTATTACTCAGAACAATTCATTATTTTGCCTAAATTGAATCTAACAATTTTTTCATATTTTGTCAACTTAATTTACGCTCTGAATTTTAAATTCAAAAAACATCAAAAAATCATCAAAAATTGATCATTTTTGCATATTTTTGGGGCAAAATTGCACATTTTTGTTGTGTTTTTTGCAAAAAAGGCTATACGTTACAAACAGGGAAAATTTGTGAAAGGATATTATTTCAATGTCAAATCCGATTGATATAAAAGTCATCAGCAAACTGGCTGAAATATTAGATAAAAATCAACTGACAGGTCTTAATTATGAAGATGAAACATGCAAAATTGCATTAACCCGCGAAGCCGGTACAACTCCGACTGCTTCTTATGCACCAGTTGCCGTTCAACCGACCGCACCAATAACAATTGCCACTCCGCCTGCTACACTTACAGAAAGCTCTGTGGAAGAAGATTATACAGCCAGTCCAAATGCCGTTAAATCTCCGATGGTTGGTGTGGTATATCTCTCTAGCAACCCGAATGCCCCGGCTTATGTAAAAGTTGGCGACACCGTTGCTGCAGGAGATACTGTATGCTTGATTGAAGCTATGAAAACCTATAATCCGGTTAAAGCACATAAGAGCGGCCGCGTCAGCAAAATCTTAGTTGAATCGGGAGATCCGGTGGAATACGGCGCACCGTTAGTCATTATTGAATAACAAGGATTTAAGTATGTTTGAAAAAATTTTAATAGCAAACCGAGGCGAAGTTGCACTGCGTATCCATCGCGCGTGTCGCGAAATGGGCATACGAACCGTTGCCGTACACTCTGAAGCAGATGCCAATGCCATGCATGTACGCTTGGCTGACGAAGCCGTTTGCATAGGCCCTGCACGCTCGACAGATTCGTACCTGAATAAACCGGCAATTATTTCCGCAGCCATTATTACCGGTGCTGATGCTATTCACCCGGGGTACGGTTTTTTATCAGAAAATGCAGATTTTGCCGAAATGGTTGAAAAACACGGCATTACTTTTATTGGCCCAACCGTGGAACAAATGCGACTGATGGGCGATAAAATCACAGCCCGTAAAGCCGCCATTGAAGCCGGTTTACCGGTAACGGAAGGTTCACCGGCATTAGATTCTGTTGATGATGCAAAACTTTGGGCCAACAAAATCGGTTATCCGATTATCATTAAAGCTAAAGACGGTGGTGGAGGAAAAGGCATGAAAATTGCATTTTCCGATGATGAAATAGAGGAAGCCTTTACTATGGCAAAAGCCGAGGCTAAAGCCGCATTTCCAAGTGACGTTGTATATATGGAGAAGTACTTGCAACATCCGCGCCACATTGAAATGCAGATTCTGGCCGATAAATACGGTAATGTTGTTCATTTAGGAGAACGTGATTGCTCAATTCAACGTAACAATCAAAAAGTGATTGAAGAATCTCCTTCTCCGGCTTTAAATGAAAAACAACGCCAAGAAATTGGCGAAATAGTCCGTAAAGCCATCGCTAAAATCGGCTATTGTAACGCCGGCACATTAGAATTCTTATACGAAAACGGCAAATTTTATTTTATGGAAATGAATACTCGTTTACAGGTAGAACATCCGGTTACCGAGGCTATTACCGGTATAGATTTGGTTAAAGAACAAATTCGCATTGCCGCTGGTGCACAATTGGGTTACACCCAAAAGGATATTCAATTCAACGGACACGCCATTGAATGCCGCATTAATGCCGAAAATCCGCAAACATTCGTGCCTTGTCCGGGTAAAATCGAAGAATGGCATGCTCCCGGCGGCCTCGGCGTTCGTGTAGATTCGGAAATTTATTCCGGCTATCAAATTCCGCCGTTTTACGATAGTATGATTGCCAAATTGATTGTGCACGCCGGCACGCGTA